>NZ_CP166679.1:3487003-3788754 GCF_041320605.1 Arenibacter antarcticus | reverse complement strand
TTCAACAATAACACTGTGCTTGTGTTGGATTTGAGTAATAGTGTCTTGGACTCAAGTTTGGAGGAATTAAAATCAGCTTCCATCAGCTTTGTCAACAATGTAATGCCAACTTCGAATTCTGAAGTTTTTAAAATGGCAATATATTGGTTTGATGGTGAGAATAAATTGCATTCCCTTGCTCCTCTAACCCATGTAAAACAGGATTTGTTAAATTCTATAAGTGGCATAACTAAGGACATTAGTAATGACCCGTCTACGGACCTTTACGGGGCTGTAATAAAATCGACAGACATTGCTGAGAAATTACTTAGGGAAAGTACCACCAACGGTAGGATCGGTGCTGCCTCTGTAGTTATATTTACAGATGGTACAGACCAAGCTTCCAGATACACGGAAAGTGCCGCCATAAAGAAAGTAACCGAGGCCAACAAGAACATTGCGTATTTCAGTATTGGATTGGGAGGGGAAATAGATGCCAATATCCTTAGTAAGATTGGTAAGACCTTTAGTGTTTTCGCCACTAATAAGGACCAATTGGAAACTACTTTTAAAGAAATCTCAGATCGTGTTTCTCAACAAGCTAACAGTTTCTACCTTTTTGAATATTGTAGCCCAAAACGAGACGGAAGTGGTGAGAACAATTTAGCCATTCAAGTGAAAAATAGCAACCGACAAGGAGCCGTACAGACAAAATTTAATGCAAAAGGCTTTACCGGAGGCTGCGAATAATAGCACATTAGTTTACTGATTATCAGCAAAAAGGGCATCACAAAAAAGTGATGCCCTTTTTTTTTGTCTGATTTGGCCTACCGTCCAACAACTATTTTGCGAAAGCATACGTATAACTAGACAGACAACTATTTGTAAACTTTAATTAAGTAAAATGAAAAAAACAATTGTAGTAGGTGTATTGGGAATGGCAGTACTTGCGTCCTGTGTTTCTAAAAAAAAGTATGTAGCCCTAGAAAGTGATCTTTCCAACACCAAAAGTGTTTTAATGAAAACACAAGTAGAAAAAGAAGATCTGGAATCCAAAATGGCCAAAATTGAGGCAAGGGTAACAGAATACAACCAAAAAATAAATTCCCTTCAGGAAATAAACGATACCCAATTAAATACCATTGGTGATGTTGCCGTAATGAGCAATCTTACCAAAGAGAAGATGAGGGCTACCTTGGCCAAGGTTGATCCAAGTTTATTGGCTCAGGCCACAACTATGGAAGATTCCATAAACCTTGCCATTTCCCATAACCTAAAAAAATCTATTTCCGATGAGGATGATGATGTTGTTGTAGACATAAACAAAACAGTGGTTATGATCAATATCTCCGACAAATTATTGTTTAATTCTGGGAGTTATAGGGTGAGCAATAAGGCCCATGCAATTTTAGGAAAACTTGCCGAAGTAATCAACTCAGAACCAAGTATGGAAGTTATGGTTGAAGGTCATACCGATTCCAAAACCATCAGCACTGCCTTGTTCCAAGACAACTGGGACCTAAGTGTAAAAAGAGCTACTTCTATCGTTAGGCTTTTACAAGAAAAATACAAGGTAGATCCCGCTAACTTAATTGCAGCCGGGAGAAGCAGCTATTTGCCTTTAGTGGACAACGATACTAAGGAAAATAGAGCTAAAAATAGACGTACCAGAATCGTGATCATTCCTAATTTGGACAAATTTTTCGCTTTGTTGGATTCTGAAAATCAATAATCGATTTAAATGGATATTAAAAAGGGATGGTGTCTTAGACACCATCCCTTTTTTTATTCAACTTTTTTCTTCTATAACCCCAATACTTTAATGATCTTGTGAAAGACTTCACTGTTTTCATAGATACCTTGAAACTCCTGTGAATGCGGTCCATACGCAAAGATAGGTACCATAGAAGCGGTATGGTCATGAGTAGTGAAATCGCCTTCAATGACTCCATTCTCCATATTCCCCTGAGGGATAGAAAATCCGCCTGTTTCATGATCCGCTGTAATTATCACCAAGGTATTTCCACTCCTGTCTGCAAAGGATATGGCTTCTGTAATAGCGGTATCAAAATCGATTCCCTCACTAACAATCCCTGCAACATTGTTACGGTGCGCATACGAATCTATTTTTGCGCCTTCTACCATTAAAAAGAAGGGCTTGTTTTTTGTACTTAGAAATTGAAGTCCATTGCGGGTTGCATCTGCCAATTGATTACCCCTACCATCCATCATACTGGGAACACCATTTTTAGAAAGGAACATTCCCACTTTATTCGCATTTGTGGTCCCTATTTCCTCAATTTGGTTGACCATGGAAAATCCGTTAAGGCCAAGATCCTGATCAAAATCGGCACTACCACCTCCAACAAACAAGGATAGCTTGCTTTTAAAAAGATCATTTGCTATCGCTTTGGTATGGTCCCTATCTAGTTGATGGGCATAAAAGGATCCCGGGGTAGCTCCAACTATATTATCCGTGGTAATGCAACCAGATAAAAATTGATGCTGATCTAAAAATTCCGTAATATTTATAATCGGTTCCCTATCCACCCCCATACCTATAGCTCTATTGTAGGTCTTTTGTCCTGTAGCCAAAGCTGTACCCGCAGCCGCTGAATCGGTTGTGAAATCGTCCGCAGATTGGGTTTTAATGAGCCCTATGCTCTTAAGTTGAGTAAGAGTGGTCTCTCCCCCATTCGCTAGGACCGATGCACTGATATGCGATAATCCGTTCCCATCTCCAATTAATAAAATAACGTTCCTAATAGGACTTATTTTTTGGTCAGATCCATAAGTGGGCTTGTATACCTTGGAATGTGCTTTATTTTGATAAATCCTGTGCGCCATTGAGTTTATATAGGCAGCAGATTTAGCAGGCATATCGGTATTGATATAATCTACTCCCAATTCCGCAAAGACTTTCCATGCGGTTTTAGAATCTGGAGCTCCCCAAAACCGAAACGGTTTTCCTAAAGCATGGGCTTTATCTATAGTTTCCGTAACATTTTCCAAATCTTCTCTGGTGAGGCGACCCATTCCGTTCCAAGGGGAAAACTTCTTAAAATCTAAACTGATCATAGCTACCCTGTCCCATATTTTTTCATTGGGATGAGCCTCTAAACTTTGATAATCAAATTTCAAGTATTCAGGATAATCGGTATACTCTTCTACTTTGGGCCGGTTACCAGAAATTACAATGGAAATCGCCGGATTTTGAATCACCTTAGGGTACTTTTTAAAAACCGATACTAATTTCTTTAAGGTACTATAGGGTTCAGATTTTATATCTATCAAAAGCTGAATCCCTTGTTGATCCCCTAATTGTAAGGAATATACTTTTTCTAGAGGTTGGAGATAGAGATTTTCAATGGTCTGCCCTTTTTTAATATCGGCTTTGCTATGAGTTGCATACAATACGCCATCCTTTAAAAAAACATCTACCTCAATAGAATTTAATCCATTGGTATAGGCATTCCAAAAAGGTGCGTTCTGCAGGTAATCATTGTGAGAATGGATGTTATATGTCTTGGTCTCTTGCCCAAAAACGCCATATAATCCGATTATAAAAAAGTAAAAAAATAATTTACATAAATTGTTCATTGGTAGTGTTGTTAAAAAAAAGAAGCTATACTAAAATAGTGATTTTTTGGACTGGTCCGTAAGAGAATATTATATTCCAATACGTTGCAGACCTAGAACCATTACTACTTTCAGTACAGCTACCTTTTAATGTATGTTTAAAATTTAGATTCCCTTACCATCCCTTGTTTTGTGATATTCCGGAGGAACTTACTGTTTCATTTGGAATGGGCCAAACATTCATAAACCCAGGATCAAAACTTCTTGCGGGCCAAATCTCCGTAAGGGTATAAGGCGAATCAGGGTTAGATCGATCATCGTGAATCCTACCATGAAGTGGCTTTGCATATGCCTCTTGGGCATCTCCCCATCTAACCAAATCAAAATGACGATTGGCAAATTCACCTCCAAATTCTACCCGTCTTTCTTGTTTTAAATCCTCCATAGTTGCGTTGGAGATGGCAGAAACCCCAGCTCTTTCCCGAACCATATTTAAAGGGACATCACCATTTTGTCCTAGCATTATTAGAGCCTCAGCTTTCATTAAAAGCACTTCTGCATAACGCATTATAGGTACATTATATAGTGTGGTAGGATCATCCCCATTAGGATTTACATAGATCCCAATAGGATTTTCAAACTGGTACTCGTACATATATTTATTAAACTGAAAACCAGATAGGGAGTTCTCGGATTGATATCTTTTAGTTTCCCCAAAAAATTGAAATTCGTCCCCAAATTTTAAAATGGTGACTTCTCTTCTTTTATCGCCTGGCTCAAAAGCTTGGTACAATTCTTCCGTAGGCTGGTAGTAGCCCCATCCGTTATAGGTTCCCCATCCCTTATTTTCCAACATTACTCCTGGAAGCTTACTTCCTCCTTCAATCCCGGAATCTACGGACCAGATATACTCACTGGTCCAATTGTTTTCAAAACTGTGCAATAACCTATAATCCATATCAGGGTTACCTGTATTGATCAAAGCCCTACCAGAACCTGAGTTTGTTACCGCATCCGCAAAAGTGACCACCTCACTATATTTTGAACTGTCGTATTGCGCCCAGTATAGATTTGTTTTAGCAATATAAGCCAATGCGGCATCTTTATGGGCTCTGCCATAATCATCGGGATTCATTTCTGTGAATAAAGGAAGAAGGTCCGCAGCTGTAGTCAAATCTTCTATGATCTGTGCATAATTTTCAGTGACACTCGCTGGCCTGGTATAACTTCCCGCCGGATCGTTCATATTCTCTACCACAACTATAGGTACTCCACCATTTTCTCCCGCATCACCATAGGTACTGGAAATCCAGAAATAATGAAAGGCCCTCATAAAATATGCCTCTCCCATCAATCGATTTTTCAATCCTTCATTAATGTCCATTTCAGGGACATTGGCCAACACATCATTAGCCCTTCGTATAATCTTATAACTTTGGGAATACATCCATTTCAATGAACTTTCGTCACCAGTTAAGTTAAAGTTCTTAGCGTTGTCCGCATCCGATTTAATCCTCCCTGTAACCATATCGTCCGAGGCATTGATATACCAAAAGAAACCTCTGGCAAACATATCCTCATCCTTCATATAATAGTACATGCTGTTAACAGCTTCGGTGGCGTCTTGTTCCGTTTTCCAAAAATTCCCGTAAGACGTACTGCCCTGTGGTTCCAAATTGGTGAAATCATCCGAACAGGAAGTCATACCCAATATGGTAATGCCCAACCCGGCCACAATTAATTTTATGTTTTTAATTTTCATCTATTTTGCTTTTTATGTTCGTTATAATTTTAATGACAAACCAGTGGTAAAGGTCCTGGACAATGGATATTTTCCTACATCCAATCCTTTGCCACCAACTTCAGGATCTAATCCAGAATAATCTGTGAAGGTGAACAAATTCTCTGCAGAAATATAAATCCGTAAAGAAGCTCCTTGCATTACCGAATCCATTACAGAACTGGCAATGTTGTAACCTAACGTAATATTTTTCACCCTTAGGTAAGAAGCATCTTCCAAATACCAACTAGAGGTAGTTTCAAAGTTTTTGTTATTGTCTTTGGTAGACAATCTTGGTAAACCTGTATTGGTATTGGTCGGTGTCCATGATTCCAAAACCTTATTGTCTAGGTTATAGCCCTGTAAAGATGCGTTATAGGCAGTATACTTGTATCCGTTAAAAGCTTTTACTCCGGAAACTCCTTGGAAGATTAAACCAAGGTCAAATCCTTTATAATCTAACCTAAGGTTAAAGTTATAGGTTAGATCTGGCTGGTAGCTTCCCATAAACACTTTGTCATCATTGTCTATTTTTCCATCATTGTTGCTATCCTTAAACATAAAATCGCCCGGTTGTGCATTGGGCTGTATCAAGTTCCCATTGCTAGTGTACGCGTTTATCTCCTCTTGAGATTGAAAAATACCCAAATAAGGCACCAAATAGTTAGAATATAACTCCCTACCTACCACGGACCTGAATGGTTCCAAGGTACTCCTTACATTATCTTCACTGTGGTTGATGAAATTGATACCGCTTTTGTTGTACCCGTCCAAATTGACCAGTTCATTGTCAATTACCGAGGCATTGGCGCTTAAAGAGTAAGTTAAGTCCCCAA
The DNA here is from genome assembly GCF_041320605.1 of Arenibacter antarcticus. Classification (NCBI taxonomy): domain Bacteria; kingdom Pseudomonadati; phylum Bacteroidota; class Flavobacteriia; order Flavobacteriales; family Flavobacteriaceae; genus Arenibacter; species Arenibacter antarcticus. The sequence goes on along the minus strand of NZ_CP166679.1, from coordinate 3,782,580 downwards.
CAGTATTGTTAAAAGATGCTGAGAATTCGAAACCTTGGTTCTTAACCTCTCCCCCGTTTACATCGGCAGCAGACGTTCCTTGGTGCTTATCTTCCAATCCAGGTAAAATCATTCCCTTAGTTTCCTTGGTGAAATAGTCAAAGGTTAAGCTCAACCTATTGTTAAATAAAGAAGCGTCCCAACCCAAGTTGATGGATTCTGAGGTTTCCCAGGTTAAATTTGGATTGGACTGTTTTCCGGCATATACCCCTTTATCATTTTCCAATCCATCACTACCAACGATCACGGTTTGTGTACTCAGAGGAACATCAAAGGAATAATAACCTACAGAGTTAATGTTACCGATCTGCCCCCATGAAGCACGAAATTTTAAATCGTTCACAGCTGGTACTTTAAAAAAGTTTTCATCAGAGATTCTCCAGCCCATGGAAGCGGAAGGGAAGTAATCTGCCTGGTTGGCCAACGCTAACCTAGAGGTTTCATCCCTTCTAATACTGGCACTGATAAAATATTTATCCCCATAGTTGTACATAGCCCTACCTATTGCAGAGGTCAGTGCATCTTCATATACATCAGTAACCGGATTTTTTATATCTGCAGCATTGGACATATATTGGTTAAAGCCATCTTCATTACTGAATCCTTCTCCCCGTTGCGAAAAATACTCATAATCGGTTAGTTGTGCAGAATATACTGCGGTGAGGTCCAGATGATGTTCCCCAAAACTTTTGTTATAAGTCAACTGATTGTCCCACACCCACCTGTTGGTAGTAGTGTAGTCTTGTGTTAGGGAATTAATCAAATTAGTCCTTCCTAATTCAGGTCTCCTAGGTTCAAAACGCTTATAGTTATTTTGTGAACTGCTATAGGCATAGCTTGTTTTAAATTTAAGTCCGTCCAAAATTTTGTAATCCAAAAACACGTTGGCATTAATAAAGCTAGTTGGACTTGTAGTAGTTGGTCTTTGTAACAGGGCCAAAGGGTTGTACACATCGCCATAAGCTCCAGCAAATTGAGCCAGCTCATAAGGAGCCACTCCATGAAATTGACCCAAATCGTCATAAATAGGTGCAGCCGAAGGCATGTATATGGCACTCATTATGGTTCCAGAATACCCACTAGAGGTATTGGTGCCTATAGCTTCGGTATGTGAAAAATAGACATTTTCCCCAAGCGTCAACCTATCGGAAAGATCTATTTCCGACTTTATCCTAAATGAGTAGCGCTCCGAACTGGTCCCTTCTAGAACCCCTTCTCTTTTATTGTAACCAAAAGAACTCATATAATTATTGTGTTCCCCAGCTCCACTAACATTGACATTGGCATTATACAGCAAGGCTGATCGGAAAACAGCGTCCATCCAATTGGTCCTAGTAGTCTGTCCCCATGGATTTTGTGCGGCGTCATGCGCGGATTGCCTCGGAGTACCTCCGTTGTCAGCAGCCATATTATACACATTTGCCTGTTGTTCTGCATTTAACGGTGTTGGCAAATCGGTTGCATTCTGCATCCCAGAATACACATCTAGACTAATCCTAGGTTTTCCAAGCTTTCCCTTTTTGGTTTGGATAACGATAACACCAGATGCCGCCTGAGCACCATAGATTGCCGCCGCTGCCGCATCTTTAAGAATAGAAACGGATGCGATGTCGTTGGGATTAATAGCTGGTCCGTAGTAAGGCACTCCATCTACTACCATTAAGGGATTTTCATTGGAAATAGATCCGTATCCACGGATAACGATCTTCCCAGATTCCGAGGGATCACCACCTTGTTGCAGTACAGTAACCCCGGCCACGTTTCCTTGTAAAAAATCATTCAAGGTTGCTACCGGTCTACTTCCAATAGTTTCCACATTGCTTACCGTGGAAATGGCAGAGGTAATGTCCCTTTTCTTTGAAGTACCATACCCTATTAGTACCACCTCATCAAGACCTGTAGATTGGTCCTCTAATTGAATTGTGAAATTCTGATCTCCAGAATAACTTAGTTGCACAGATCCATAACCCAAGGAAGATACCATTATAATACCTTCTTGGGCACTTACCGTTAGACTAAAGTTGCCATCAAAATCCGTAGCCGCTCCCTCTGTTGTATTCCCGTTGGGAATAATACTTGCACCTGGAATTGGCATTCCATCGGTTTTAGACACCACTGTACCAGTCAGTTTGGTCTGTGCCATTGAACTGGAAAACAGTCCCATGATTAATAATAAGGATAAATAATTTTTCATTTAAATTGGTTTTTTAGTTCACTCTAAAATTAGAGAACGAGCTGAAAAACCATGGGGACGATAGTATCCAATTGGTGGATTTTAGAAGTAAAAAGGGGAGCAAAAAGAACTAATTAGGGGTATATAAGTTGCAATAACCTTTTGCTAACCTTAAGTAAATAGTAGGGTAATATCAATTTAAACGGAAATATTGCTTTTATATGCCTTAGGACTGCTCCCAAAATGTTTCTTAAACATCTTACTAAAGTATTTGGGATCATTGAATCCACATTCGAAACTAATTTCCGAAATATTAAGGGTTTTATGCCGTAACAAGTACTCTGCTTTCTGCAATCGCAATTCGGAAATGACCTCGGAAGGAGATTTTTTAAGTACTTCCTTAAATATCCGATAACATTTTATTTTGGATATTTCTAGTTGATTCCTCAACTGCTGCACATTAAATGTGGTATTCGCTAAATTGGTCTTAATAATCTCCAAACCTTGTTGGACCATCTTTTCATTAGGGGACAACATTTTGTCACCATCCATTTGTAAATGAAACAGCTGATATTTGGATTGGTCCCTTATAAACTCCTTTCTAATCTCGAGAAGGTTGCATAACTTTTTATTAATAAACGATTCCCTAGCAGGAAGTTGAATAAAAGCATCTACTCCAAGCTCTAATGTCTGCTCTTGCAATAAATGGTCTATTTGTTCTGAAATATAAACCATAGGCAAGCTTACCAATTGGTCCTGATTCTTTATCTGCTGTAATAACGAAATCAATTTCTCCGTAATTGCGCTGTTATAGATTACTAGGCCATGTACATTTGTTTTTTTGATCAGTGAAGAAATAGCGCGAGTAGAATCTTCAAAAAGCAGATTGTAATCCTCATTTAAAAGCAGCTGCCTAGCACTTACAAAATCGCTTTCCTCCCCATAAACAATAATATTAAATCTGTTGGGCATTAGATCTTCCTCCAATTTCAATTGCCTCCAACTTATTTCTTCCTCTAGGGGAACATCCATTGGAACGTTCTCTGCGGGTATGGATAACCACAAATGGATTCCCTCTCCCTTACTTTCCCAATTTAATTCCCCTTCCAGCGTATGGATCAAGGTCATCACCGCCCTAAAATAGGGACTATATTGCTCAATACTGCTTGCATTTTTTGCGAGTATACTGCTATCGGTGTAAATTTCCATTTTAATAAACTCCTCTTTAAGGACTATATCTATTTGTAAATTACAATCCAGTGAACCGTACTTAATAAGGTCTGAAAACAGATACTGAAATAGAAGTTTAAACCGTAGTGCATCCATAAAAATCCAGTTATCCGGTATAGTTTGGGTATGCTTTAAATTGATATTGGATTTGAAGGCGTTCTGGCTCAGGTTTTGCAGCAAATTATTCACAATGGGGCCCAATTTTATGGCCGATTTTCTGGTATCACCTATATCCTTTACCTGATTTAGAAAGTCCCATTCCATTATTAAGTTGGTGAGCTTTCCGGCCTGCTTTTGCAATTTAAATTTCACCGACTGGTCATCCCCTATTCCATTGGTTAAATCCAGTATCTGGTCAATTGGCACCTTAAACTCAGAGAGCGCAAAGGCTTTGAATTTTTCTATTTCAAAATCCTCATTCTTTAATTGATGATGTAGTTCTAAAAGCTCTTCTTTCTGGGCAACAATCTCCTTGTGTTTTTCGTCCAAGATGGTGTTTGCTATAATTAGATCCTTTTTTTGAGCATCTATTACCCCTGTACGTTCCTTGATATTTTGTTCGAGTTCCCGCTGATAGCGCTGCGCTTTTCTATTTTTATCCAAGATCCAATATCCGATGGCAATCAATATAAATATGAAAATTATTAAAAGAAAATACCAAGTCACATAAAAGGGCTTGTTTATCCTCAATGGTATTTTTACCATTTTGGTTCCGGATTTGTCCAGGGAATTTTTTACGATCATAGTATAATCCCCATAAGGGATATCCATATAGGAAATAGGATTGCTGTCAAAGGTATTCCAGTTTTTATCGTATCCAGCCAACTTATACTGTACTTTATTGTTGACGTTGTTGGTAAAGGATATTGGAGTTATTTCCATCGTAAGATTATTATCCGAATAATCCTTTATTAAGAAGGTGTCGTTTTGGGATAGGTTTCCCAGGGTTATCTTAAGCTTTGGTAGTTCTTGGAGAAAATTCATGTTATTGGGAGAGAAAAAATTCATTCCACCAACTCCAGCAAAATATAATGTTCCTTTTATGTCTTTATAATAAGCGCCTTCTGAGAACTCCGCAGCTTGCCAGCCTTCATCTGGGTTTAAACTCATCACACTAAAATCTGTAGTACTGACCATAGCGATTCCCTTGGTAGTACTAATCCAAATTTGATCTCCATAAGGAATTAGGCTGTACACTAGATGGCTGGGGAGTCCTTCTTTCTCCGTAATATTTTTTACCAATCCTTTTTTAAGATCATAAACCGTTATACCACCTAGAGAGGCTATCCAATAATAATTGGTCTTGGGGTCCTTATAAACATCATATATACTATTGCCAAGAGCACCTGTTTTACTGGTAATACTATTCACTTCCCCTGAGTTGTGGTTTAACATCACCATTCCCCTAGTTTCAGTGGCCATTAACACCTCATTTCCCGTGACTACTACTTTTCGAATCAGCAATTGCGATAGCTTGTCTTGGCCCAGAAAGGGCAAAAACGTATTTTTCTCTAGTGAAAACTTAGCCAATCCTCCCCAACAAGCTATCCAAACGTTTTGGCTATTATCCTCAAAAAAAGAATAGTTTCTATTGTTGGGAAAAAGTGAATTTTTTTCAGTCTTAAACGAGTTGATACTACTACCGTTTATCCGTAAAACACCACCGTAGGTACCCACCCATATAGATCCATCCGAGGAAGTGTATAAACTACGTACGCGATTCCAATCTTTGTTTTCCTTGGCCTCAGGAATAATGAATTCAACATATTGTTTCTTGGAGCTATCATAACGGTACAAGCCTTGGTTGTAGTAACCCAACCATAAATTGTTATACTGGTCTTTTGTTATGGCCCGTATGGTCTCATTGGGTAAGTTGGGGAAATACTTTGGGTGGGGCGCTATCAGACTTATTTTTTCAGAATCTTTATACGCCATACTTAACCCACCATCCTTGTGACCCAACCACATATTCCCAAAATCGTCCTCGAATAATTTTTCAATTTCATTGCTGTTAAAACTATATTTGGAATAAGGGTCGTATTGATAATGGTGAATTTCATCGTTGTGAAGATCGGAACTATTGTTAGCTACAATATAGATTCCGTTGTATTTTGTTGCAAACCATATATTGCCTCTAAAATCTTTTATAGATTGGTTAATTTCCACTTCGGGATATTTAATCAATAGTATTGGATCTAAAGAATTTATGTTTTCCGTAAGACTATTTTCACTACTGTAATCGACAAATGTTTCTCCCTTAAAAACATAGGTTTTATTGGATTCCAGTAAGGTTACTAAAACATCTCCCCCCCTTGATATATGAAGGTTTTTAATTTCCGCTTCAAAATCGTAATTACTGAAATTATCCGCGCCTAAGTATTTACTAACCGAGTTATATTCCGTTAATGCCCAAATATGGTTCTCCCTATCCTTGACCAATTGCCGCACCTTGTTGCCCGATATGGAACTTGGATTGTCTTTAGCGTGTTTAAATACTTTAAAACTATTACCGTCATACCTATTTAATCCGTCCCAGGTTGCCACCCACAACATCCCATATTGATCACTGACGATGTCCAAAATAGAATTGTTGGAGAGTCCGTCTTCCGTACTAATAGTTTTAAATTTTATGTTCTGTCCCAATAGTAACAACGGGAACAGCATAAATATTATATAGGCTTTTTTCAATATAATAAGTTTTAAGTCCATCCCAAATTAAGCATAATTACATACCCTTAGGAACAACATTATCTTTTATAATTATAACAATTGCAAAGATGTAAAATCGCAAATAAAATACAAATAGGAGGTATTTCCTTAAAGTAGTAACTTTTTTATAAATCAAATTGATATACAAACATTACTTCCTATCCATCCACCTATTATATCACCCTAAAATCCAACCCGTTGAAGAATATTTCTGATATATCAAAAACAGTTTCATGCCCAAATTAATACTGGCATAGTCCTATCTATATGTAATATTAGCTTGCTTATCATCTTACTTTTTGCATTTTATGGAAGGCCATTGAGTGCATTTTTTCTTCGAAAATTGATCTTATTTAAAGATCATGGCGTTTTTAAATTTCCCATCACCTGTCTTTAAATCGATAAGAAAACCATTGATAACGGCGTATTCGTTTTTTCCGTTCCTTTCCAGAAGAAAGGTAGGATTATTGCCAACCTGTAGATTAAATTTGGGTACCTTGTAATTGGGACCGATGATATTTATCGGCAATTCCCCGAAGCGTTTGTCCTTTGGGATATTGTCTACGCGAATATAGGTGTAGCCCAACTTTAACAAATCTATCACTTTTAGTTTGGACAAATCCCCTAAATTTTTAAAAATATTGGGGTAAATCTTCCCAGGCTTAATAGTATGCTCCTGTGCATCCAAAACCTCATATCCATAAAAAGTGGATAAATCGCCCTGATCCGAAATCTTACTACTGTAATAAAAATTATTATGTGATGGATCATCTACCTCAAATCTGTGGATGCCGACATCCAACTTATACTTTTTCCCCAAGAGATCATAGGTTACACCCTTTAGTTTTAGGTCGAATAATTTTCTGTCATTTTCTGGAATTTTCTCATAGTCGGCAATGGATATATCCTTATAATTCCCATTGGCAATAGTATAAATGGCCGATAGAATGGAAACATAATTTAGCTTTCTAATATACTGTTTCTCTACATCGTCCTTATATCCCCCAGATTCTATCAGGATGGCACTGGTTCCCCATTTTTGAATGTTGTCTCCAAAGGCCCGTGGCTCAAAATCGTCATTGTACCTGCCTACCTGTCCCGGAGCATAGTTTTGAATTATATTATTCATAAAGACAATAACTTTCATAGCGTTGGCCCGTACTTCATTGATATCCTTCTCGTAATTATATGCCGGAGCCAAATAGGAAACGGTGGCTGGTTTATTAGTTCTCTCCGCATTGTAATAGGTGCTCTGATCGTGCAGATTGAAACCGAACTTGGCATTGAGACTGTCGCGCACCCTTTTAAGGGTTTTCCCCTCTGGGGATTGTAACATAAGCGCATCTCTGTTTATATCTATGCCCAGTGCGTTCCTACGGGTATACACTTGGGCACCATCAGGATTTAGCATGGGTAAAAAATGAAGTTTTAAACTTTTAAGGATTTTCTCTTTTTCCTGTTTTAGATTCTCACTCGATAAAAAATTAAGGATATCAAAAATAGCCTGGGTTGCAGTGGGCTCGTCACCATGCATCTGTGACCATAAGAATACATCAATGTTTCCTGTACCAACACTTATTAAAGAAAGGCTTCTACCTTCTATGGATTCTCCCACCTTGTTTACCTGAAACCTAGGGTCCTCCCCTATTTTGCTAATAAGAGGTTGTAGGTCTCCGTGCTTTATCCGCCGTTCAGTAAGGGAATGCTCTTGATACTTTTCATAGGTAGAAAAGAGTTTATCCGTGATATCTACATGTTGTCCAAAAACAGAAAAAACCGCGAATAGGGCAATAATAATTAGGTAGTAGTTGTGTTTCATTTATTTAATTGCTAGTGGGTATAGATTTTAATTGTAGTGCCTTGGTTGCCCTTCTTATTCTTTTGACGAATTTCTCGCCGGGATCCGATTTAACGGTACGGTAAGCATCATTTTTTTCTAACCAAAGATCAGTTCCTTCAAAAAGGGTATACTCATAATGTCCGATTACATAATCGATGTCATATTTCGATGATAAATAGCGAACCAACCATTTATTGGACCTTAATTGTGCTCGGGTCAGTTTTTTATCATCCGTTCCTCCTACGTTTTCTATACCAATGGCACAATGGTTAAGCCCTATAACATGTCTAGCCATTATCGTTTCTGGCATTAGTCGGTATATTTTTCCATCTTGGTCCACTAGAAATTGAGAGGATACATTTAATCCACTTACCGTTGCTATTTCTGGTCTCCAGTTTGGCAATACAGGACTGTTAAAGGCTTGAAAGGACTTTTCAAGAGTAGGAATCACCGTCCAGTGCAAAACAATTATTTTAGGTTTTATAGTAGGTTCCTCCTGTTCTAGGCCATAACGCTCGGACAAATATTCCAAAGTCAGATTTTTTCGTTCTTCGTTAAATACTATGGGCATCTCCAAAATCTCTTTTTTAGCAGCACAAGATACGTTTAGAAGGATAGCTAACAGAATAAAAATACTTCTCATAGGATGAACTTTGAAATTTGCTGTTAAAACTACAAATTCATTCTATTTTTAGGGAATCTTTTTTTACCCTGTAGTATAATGTTACTTTTTTCCTTCCCCATTTTAAGGCACGGCTCTTATCCTCCCCCATATAGATATCTATTCGCTTGTTCCATTTGGAATTCATTTTGTCCTTTACCAAATAAAGGGAACTGTCCCCTTTGATCCTAACCAAGGTATTGTGGTCCAGTCCCAGCGGAATCAGATCTGGGGATACGGCTATAATTTTCATCCCCGGTTGGAGCGTATCGCCCCATGCAGTAATCCCTGGATGTATCTTTGAGGTCTGTGCGGGAAATGAGTTATAGGCGGTTGCCGTTACGCGCAAGGATTTCCATAAATAAATACTTTCTTTCTTATCTTCCTTGCAACCGGAAACTAAGACCGTAAATGCGATTATGGCAACATATCGTCTCACTGACCGAGGTTTAGGATTAATAAGGTATAAGGAGAATTTTTAGTCCCAAATAACAAGATACCTCCTTTTCACCACATTCTGGGGTACTTACATAACATTAATTTCGCTATTGAGGAAGAGGTGGTTACTTTGGCAGTATAAATAAGAAGTAAGATTTTTCATTTTCATATAGTGTTCTCGGAAAAGAGCCCTGTCCTAACGGATAGGGCTCTTTTTAGTTCTCAGCAATTTAGGCTTTAAATTTTCATATGATCCCATATTTGACACATTGGTACATGGACACCTCTTAAAGGAGGTATGTTCGGGAAAAGATAAAATGGAGCGTTAATAAATTAGCTCATTGGCAAAATGACTCATTACTAAATTGACTTATTTATTATTCCTGTTCAATAATATGGGCATTGGCCATAAATAGTTCCTGCATCCGTTCCATGCGTTTGTCGAATTTGGTAGAAAAAATAAGGTACTGACAACGATCTAAGCTTTCTGGGGTGCGTACCAGATCGGAAAACACCTTTGCGCTCGACAAGAATTCGGCATCATCCACAATGAACAACTTTAACTTCCCTAAATTAATTCCGTTTAGGTAAAAAATCTTGTTCAGTCTCTTGGGGGTGGCAATAACGATATCTACTCCCTCAAAAATTTCGTTTCGCTGCGCCTCTATGTTGTGCTCTTCATAAACAGTATAAATACGCAGGTCCATACGATATGTAAAACGTTTAAATGCGCTCTCCAACTCCAAGGCCGAGGCTTTGTCCTTTACGAAAATTAAAGCCCTAGGTGCAACTTCAAATGCAGAGCAGTTTAATTTTTGAAGTGTTCCAATTACAATTGCCGTAGTTTTTCCCGCTCCTTCAGGGGCAATTCCAAAGAGACTTGCACCTCCCTTAATTTTTGGAAGTATTTCTTTTTGGAATTCTGTGGGTGAATTAAATCCTACCCGCTCCAAGGTTTCCTTTAATTGTGGAAGTAATTTTTTAAACGACATATATAATTTTTTTAATTGGCAAATATCAATTTTGCTTACTTACACCACAATTTACCCCAATTTCACAACAAAATGTTTTCCAACTGTGGTTAGTAAGCTACTTTAGAGGTATAGATAACGAAGAAATAAGATTTTCATTTTCATATAGTGTTCTCGAAAAAGAGCCTTGTCCTAACGGATAGGGCTCTTTTTAATTTGGGGAAAAGGTTCGTTAAAACCTCTTATGGAATCCAGTTGTTCTTACCAAAATTTGGTTTTCTTTTTTCTAAGAAGGCATTTCTACCTTCCTTGGCCTCTTCGGTCATATAGGCTAATCTTGTAGCCTCACCTGCAAAAACCTGTTGCCCTACCATACCATCGTCGGTAAGATTCATAGCAAATTTTAACATCTTTATAGAGGTGGGCGATTTTTCCAAAATCTCCAAAGCCCATTCATATGCAGTACTTTCCAATTCGGCATGTGGTATCACTGCATTAACCATTCCCATATCCATAGCTTCCTGGGCGGAATAGCTCCTTCCAAGGAAAAATATTTCCCTAGCCTTTTTTTGTCCTACCATTTTAGCTAAATATGCGGATCCATATCCCCCGTCAAAACTAGTAACATCAGCATCGGTTTGTTTAAATATCGCATGTTCTTTACTGGCCAAAGTTAAATCGCACACCACGTGTAAACTATGTCCACCTCCAACTGCCCAGCCCGGAACAACGGCAATTACAACCTTAGGCATAAACCGGATTAGTCGCTGTACCTCTAAAATATTTAATCGGTGCATACCATCCTCTCCTACATATCCCTTATGTCCCCTAGCCTTCTGGTCGCCCCCACTACAGAAAGAATTCACTCCGTCTTTTGTGGATGGGCCTTCGGCAGAAAGCAGTACTACCCCAATACTGGTGTCCTCCTGAGCATCGTAAAATGCCTGATACAGCTCACTAGTAGTTTTTGGTCTAAACGCGTTTCTAACATTGGGCCTATTAAAAGCTATCCTAGCTACCCCATCACATTTTTTATAGGTTATATCCTCAAATTCCTTTACGACTTTCCAATCGATTTTATTTTGCATGATAAAATTGTATTAATGGCTCCAAAGATACTACTCTTTCACAAACCGCTTGGTAGGGTTCTAGTGGGATGTTACCAAATTATATTAAACTTTCTTGTTTTTTTCCGCTATCCATTTGGACATATATTTAGTGCTTGCAAGGGTATGATGCTGTAGCATAGAACCAATAAAATTCTGGGCACGATGCGATTTCAGATCGAGTTGAATTCCCTCAATTTTCAACAATAACCGCTCTTGAATCAGTTCTTTATCATAAAATTTATTAATTATGGCCACCCCATTCTGTTGCGTATTTTCCCATTCCGTCTTATTTTGATATAACGCAATGGCCGCATTGGCAAATGTCAGGGAGTCGGTTACAATTAGTCCGTTCCACGGTAAAGTAGTACAGATTCCTTCAGCCCCAATAGCGGTAGTAATACTGGGTGTCCCACAAAGCATCCCCTCTAACAACTTTCCTTTAATTCCCGCCCCAAAACTAAGGGGAGCCAAATTTATACGTGCCTGGGAAATTACCTCTCTACTGTCCTTGGCGTGCCCCATAATATAAAATCCCTTTTTTGGATCGTGCATTTGTGTAACACCTATGGGTAAATAGGCGCCATAAACACGTAACTTAGCCCTGGGAAGCTCCTTGTGGATTAAGGGCCATATCTCATTCTTTAGTCGTTTTACAGCATCTACGTTTGGTGCATGTTTCCCATTACCTAAACATATAAAGTCTGATTTTTCATCAAAACTGAGCCAACCTCCACTTTCTTTGGATGTAATTCTAGTAAACATCATGGGTAAATGAAGTACTATACCACTATGTATGTTCAGTGTCTTTTTAAGGAGATCCATTTCGAACAAGGAAATGATGAGGCTTAGGTCTGATCGATATATACTGGCCATTTCCCTTTTAGCAATCTCCGATTCCAACCAATCTTCCTCCGAAAATGGTACGCTTTTTTTATAAGCAATCTGTCTTGCCATCCTTAAGGAGTGTAGATCTTCCGTATCCAAAATGCGAACCGCATCGGGCAGGTATTTGGCAACTTTCCATCCAAACTGCTCCTCGGTCATAAAACGATCAAAAAGCACTGTGGTCGGATTAAGTTCCGTTAGAAAGTCATCAAAGCTATTATGGTTAAGCTGAATCGTTCTTTTACAGACCCCCAACTGCTCCAAATCAAAGGAAAACTCACTTTCTACTGCCGTACTAGCAAAAGTGATCTTGTACCCCTGCTCTAAAAAAAAATGTATCAACTGTAGCATCCTACCTCCAGCGGCAGTAGTATTCGGTTCTGGCCATACATAACCAATAATCAATAAACTTTTTTTCATTTAGCCTTGACCTTACTATATTTTTTGGGCGAATTTCTGGGAAATCTTAGAACGAAGCTTACGTTCATAATCTTCCTCCAACCACTCTTTGTAGTTTTTCGTATTGTTCATGATGCAATACGAGTATTGACGTACCCTATAAGCAATTTCGTCTTTTAATTTCTTTGCCAGGATACGGGCATCAAAAACATCCTCGCTATTTTCCACACATATGTTGGCATGTTGCTCTATACTATTCTCCAAAACGGTTTTGGATTTTTTTCCTTGGGCGAATACACGTTTGTATTCTGCCTTAATATCAAACTCTATATTTTTGGACCTACTAAAAAGCTTTTGTAGGTCAGGAGGCATTTCATAAACAAAATCCTTCTCTATATCCTCATCATTTTTAATATTTTCTAAATAAAAATCCGGAAAATGAAATATTTCCTGCCAATCTATAGGGGCGTTCCACATTCCAAATCTGGCCACATTATTTCCCATATCAATGACGGTAAATTCGTTCTTGTTAGGAAGAATCCTAGACCCCCTACCGATCATTTGAAAATAAAGCGTGAGCGACTTGGTAGCCCTATTCAATATAATGGTCTCCACCGTAGGTTCGTCAAAACCAGTAGTCAATATGCTTACCGAAGTAAGTATGGCATCTGGAGTGTTGGAAAACCATTTTAGGATATCTTTTCGTTCCGTTGCATTATTCTTATTGTCCAAATGGCGAATATTGTAGCCTGCTTTTTTAAAGGTCTCATAAACATATAAGGAAGTGTTTATCCCGTTATTGAAAATTAACGTTTTGGTCCCTTTGGCAATTTCCTCATAGGCATTTACCAGTTTGGAAAGCATGCTCAGATTCCCATAAAGTTCATCCGAGGATTTCACCGTATAGTCTCCGTTGATCCCTAATTTTAGACTCTTAAGGCTAACGTCATAATTATACATATTGGCATTGGCCAGAAATTCCTTTTCTATTAATGAAGTAATGGATTTCCCCACGATCAATTTCTGATAGTGGTCCTTCATGGGAAGTTTAATGTTAGAACTGAGGGGAGTTGCAGTGACCCCAAGGATAATTGAATTTTTAAAATATTTGAATAATTTTCTAAACGAGTTGTAGTGGGCCTCGTCAATAATTACTAGTCCAATATCATTTATTTTAACTTTATCGTCCTGTAACCTATTGTTTAGGGTCTCCACCATTGCTACAAAACACATATATTGGTCCTGATCGTGCAATTCCTTAACCTCGCTATTTATTATTTTGTTCTTTACCCCAAACCCTTTAAGCATTCTGGAGGTCTGACTACTCAATTCAATTCTATGGGTAAGGACTACTACTTTTTTATTGTGTTTTCGAATATACCTTCTAGCAATTTCCGAGAATACGACAGTTTTTCCACCCCCTGTAGGTAACTGGTATAAAAGGTTAAAATCACTAGGTGAATCCTCCAAACATTTAAAAATATTTTGGAGATCTTCTTCCTGGTAATCATAAAGTGTTTTTTCTATACTATTATTAGTCAACTCCAAGCCGATGGGTAATTTTTAAAAATTAAAAACAATCAAACCTTCCAAAATTAAGTGTTTTTATACTTGGATGAAATTAATAGAGCAAAAACATGCCAATAAAATCATTTTATTTTGAATTATTTATAAATCAACTCCAATACTACACTCCCATAATTAAGGACCATTAATGGCATTGGGCTACCTAAAGTTAATAGGCTAACTCTATTTAAGTAGACTGAATTACTTCACTAATAAGAGGGAATAGTTAATTTAGGGTTATTAAGTCAATTATCTCAGGGCAAGCCCTTGAGGCAGCGGACAGTCATTACTGATTACATTTCAACGCCCAACGGAACGGGCAGGCAAGCGTCAGAGCATTCAAATCTCAATTAGTGAGTGAGTTAACGAGATGTATCTCCTAAAACTAGTTTTCAAGATGTAGCCATATTCTCTAATCTAAGATATCGAGACTTTTTGAAAAATCTTCTTGGTAGGGCCAATCATTCTCTGTTGTAAAGCGATAGCACGCTACAATCCGATCCTTAAATTGAGATAACAGTCCGTTTAAAGAAATGTACCGGACCAATTCGTTAAATGACTTTTCCATACTCTTGTAAAAGGTCGTAGGAATATTTTTGTTTATTGAATAGGTCTGTGCTATTTCCAAATTATACAACATTAGGTCTGCCGTAAAATGCGGATCTACTCCTAGGGTAATAAAATGTTTTATGAACTTTTGGGCTACAGATCTTCTTGCCTTGGCCCGTTTTCTTCTCTGTGGAAAATATTCGTTAGAGATCTTTACCTTGGCATCTTGCACCAATTTATCTTCCTTGGGATTAAAAACAAAATCATAGTATTCTTTGACTATGGGGAATCTGGTATACAAGTCTATCAATTGAGATTCTAACTCTTTCTTTTTCAACTCGGACAAGTACTTTGTCAATGCTCTTTTACTCATTAATCCTTGATTAGTTCCGTCCATTCCAAGGGGAATTATAATGGATTGTTAACGGGACAAGCGATGAAATTAATAAATAAAAAAAACATACCGTCTATCAATATCATAAACTTATCACAAATTAGCGTAACAAACTCGTAAAGCCTTGGAAAAGACATAATAATAACGTATAATGATAGATTAATAGCTAAATTTCTAAGACAAATATATATGAGGCAACTAAAGATTATCAAGCAGGTTACCAATAGGGAGTCAAAATCATTGGATAAATATCTGCAAGATATCAGTAAAATTGATTTGATTACGGCCAATGAGGAGGTAGAATTAGCTCAAAAGATTAGGGATGGCGATCAATTGGCATTGGAAAAACTCACCACGGCCAACCTAAGGTTTGTTGTTTCAGTAGCGAAACAATACCAAAATCAAGGTCTAACCTTACCTGATTTAATCAATGAAGGTAACGTAGGATTGGTTAAGGCCGCTAAACGGTTTGATGAAACGCGGGGATTTAAGTTTATTTCCTATGCGGTATGGTGGATTAGGCAAGCCATTCTACAAGCTTTGGCAGAACAATCTAGGGTAGTACGACTACCTTTGAACAAAATTGGATCGATCAATAAAATAAAAAGGACCTTTTCCTACTTGGAGCAGGCCCATGAACGTCCGCCCTCTGCAGAAGAAATCGCTAAAGAATTGGACCTATCTATTAGAGAAGTAGAACAGTCCATGAAAATTTCTGGTAGGCATGTTTCTATGGACGCCCCTTTAAAGGAAGGTGAGAATTCCAATCTTTATGATGTATTGAGTTCTGGAGAATCGCCCAGACCTGATAAAAAATTATTGCTTCAATCCTTAAATACTGAGATTAACAGAGCCTTGGATACCTTGTCTCCAAGAGAGGCAGATGTAATAAAATTATATTACGGAATTGGAGACCACCAAGCCATGACCCTTGCGGAAATTGGACTTACATTCGATTTAACTAGGGAAAGAGTAAGGCAGATAAGGGAAAAGGCAATCAGAAAACTGCGCCATAATTCCAGGAATAAAATGTTGAAAACGTATTTGGGATAGTTCTTCAATAAACAATAACTATCTATAAATGATATATCCGTAAAGTAGCCTGAGAAAAAACCGTTTGAAAATTTAATCTTCAATGGTCTTCAAAAATATTCTCAATTAGGCTCATTTGGAATCCAATCTTTTATAGATAGTTTTTTTATGTTCTTACTTTTAGGAAATAGTTAATTTGTTGATATGAAATTCAATTAAAATTCTATTTAAATCTTCAATAAAGTGTAGGTAGGCTGCATTGTCAAAATTTTGATTTGCCATACAATTGTTTTTTTTATAGATTTAGATAACTAGTAAACTACATATAGTCTAACGCTACCAATTCGTTTAAACTTAAAATTTCATTTAAATCCTGAAGGAACTTCAGGTACTCCTCTCCGTAGGTGTCATATAACATAATAAGACTTGGTTTAGTTAATTAAAGTTTAGGGCAATTCTTATATTGTAAACATATATATTATCTGTTTTTCTGGCAATAAAATGTGGTGTACAGGACTATTATTGTTGTCAATTACAAATATCCTATGGTGGGTAGTGTAAGCTCCCCTAAATCCGAAACATCTTCGCTATTGTAGAATTCTCATCTCCAATTTTGTATATCTGCCACATTTGACTCTAAAATTCCTGCTTTCCGTTCCCTAGGTTTCGTATTTTGTTGCCAAATAGCGTTATTTGCAAGTCTTATACCAAATAATATGACCGAATATGGGTCGCAAGTACTAATGAAGATTTGTGATCCTGACCGCCGTAGATAGGTTTACATACCCGTTCTGGAGTTTACCTGCCGGAGGTAGGCGCAGTCGAAATATGACCGTTAAAAAACAATAAATAGCTACATATGAAACAATTTATAGGATTTATCTGCTTACTGGCAATTGTAGCCTGTAAGGATAAACAAGAAAAGAAAGAAATATCATTGGAAGAGAAAGCCCTCAAGATCCATGAAGAGGTAATTACCATAGACACCCATATAGATATAAATGTCGCCAATTTTACTGATACCATCAACTACAGCCAACGGTTGGACAATCAAGTGAATCTCCCTAAATTAAAAGATGGTGGACTGGATGTTTCTTGGCTGATTGTCTACACAGGGCAAGGCGAGCTAAATGCTGAAGGATACGCCAAGGCAAAAGAAAATGCAATGTCCAAATTTGATGCCATCCATAGACTCTGTGAAGAGATTGCACCAAATGAAATAGAGTTGGCTTATAACTCTAGTGATGTTCGAAGGATTGTGAAATCTGGGAAAAAAGTGGCGATGATAGGGGTAGAAAATGCCTATCCAATTGGAGAGGACTTATCGGAATTTGAAAATTATTACAATTTAGGTGCTAGATATATATCCCTATCCCATAACGGCCATAGCCAATTTTGCGATTCCAATACTGGTGAAGCCGACAACGTATGGCTTCATAACGGTCTTAGCGAATTAGGAAGGAAGGCTGTGGCAGAAATGAACAGATTGGGAATTATGATCGATGTATCCCATCCTTCCAAAGAATCCATGAAACAAATGATAGCCTTATCTAAAGCACCAATTATTGCTTCCCACTCCTCTGCACGGGCTCTTTGTGGTCACAGTAGAAATTTAGACGATGAGCAATTGCTGATGATGAAGGAAAATGGTGGCGTAGTGCAAACTGTGGCTTTTAGCTCCTATCTAAATACGGAAAAACACGAGGTATATACTAATTATATGCGTGACCTTAATAGGCAGGTAGCGGACTCTTTGGGGGTAGATTGGTACGAAAGATTTCAACTGGCGGACTTATCCGAGGAGCAGCGGATTAATTTTAGGGAGATTTCTCCCAGAATAGTGGAAATTGCCAAATCGAAAGCAACCCAAGATCAAAACGCACCTGAAGATGTCAGTGTATCCGACTTTGTGGATCATATTGATTATATGGTGAAATTGATTGGAATTGACCATGTGGGTATTAGTTCAGATTTTGATGGTGGCGGTGGCATATTAGGCTGGACCGATGCTTCGGAAACCAAAAATGTCACCTTGGAATTGGTGAAAAGAGGATATAACCAAGAAGAGATCGCCAAACTTTGGGGAGAAAATTTACTTCGGGTAATGGATCAGGTACAACAAGTGGCTAATGCAGCCACTATGAATTAAACTGGAGAGGATAAACGGTCCCTTACGAATTCTATTCTGGTTTTTCCATGTGGCATCGGTTTTCCGTCGCCCCCTAGATTTACCATTATGATATTTTCTACGGTAACAATGGTTTCCCTAGTCATTTTATTGCGAACTTCACATTTAAGCGTTAAGGAAGTCCTCCCAAAATGAACCACATCTATACCAATTTCAACGATGTCTCCTTTTAAAGCGGTACTCATGAAGTTTATTTCTGACATATATTTGGTTACCACCCGTTTGTTCTCCAATTGAATAATGCTATATAAAGCGGCTTCTTCATCTATCCACGCCAGAAGCTTCCCCCCAAATAAAGTATTGTTCGCATTTAGGTCTTCTGGTTTCACCCATTTTCTTGTATGAAATCTCATAGTTTTCTAAGTTTTTTCGAAAAATAGGGAAACATATTGACCCAAATACATTGCAAGGTTAGAAATGTTTCAAGTTTTAAACATTTCTAAATATCGATCTCTTATTTTATTCGTTATGGAAATAAAACGGGGCTATAATGAGGAAGACAACAATCCGTTACACTTGAATTATAAGAGAATGTATCTATAAAATAATCTTACGGCTACTAATATTTTTCCACTAATCATCAATTCAGCTTTCCTTAATCCAATATCCCATTCATAATGTTCATAACCTCGTTTAAAACTATAATCTGCCAACCCACTTCCCGAACAGGCTAATCCTTATCTTTATAAAAACACCATAGATATGAGCAATAGAACAGATTATCTTTTGGAGATTAGACCTCATATACCTTCCGCATTAATAACCGATAATATGAGTTTGGGAGAGCAGTTTCAAAACAGAACATTACGCCCCATCATTAAAATGCAAAATCCATTATTGGTACTGGTCCTTAAAAATTATATCGCCAAACACAAAAATGGGTTTTATGAATTGGGATTACAAAATCGATTATATTTTATTGGAAATTCTATTCAGAAGGATATCAAATTTAGAAACTCCCTTAAAGGCATTATTATAGGGTAATTTACAGAGGAGGAATACACGCTTTATATCCAAAATTCATCGTCCTTAAACAAACGTATGATGCAAATTGTCATAGAACGGTTAAAGGACCAAATTCAATTATTTGAAAACGGAGCTCTTGCGCTACATTAAAACTAAATTAACAGACAGGATAATCGTAGATTTTGTACGGCTTTAGCGCAACTAAAAACTAACTGCCATACAATTGTCCTAATCGTACACCGACTCCCCATTTAAATCAGTGGTAAGAACTTCACTCATATAATCAAAATAGGGGCGAATTTTTTGGAAAGCGCTGTTTATATCGTCCATAAATTTATCGGACAATACTTCCTCGTCCGTGAAATTTTTTACAAAAATAAATTGTTTCCTTTTAATCAGGTCGATATTCTCGTGTTCCTTATCAAATCCCATAGGGGCTAATTTTAATTCATCGCCCTTCATTTCTCCCCAAACATCTTTTAAACCTTTATCATTTATAATGGCCCTAATCTCTGAACTGTCCAGTTCAAACTCCTTCCTTATCCGTAATAAATCTTCTTTGTTCGGTTCCCAGAACCCCGCCGCTAAGAATGATTTTCCAGGCTTTAATTGCACGTAATACCCTCCTCTTAAGCGTACTCCCGCTCTAGAGAAGGACGCTGCAAAATGTGATTTATACGGGGTTTTATCTTTGGAAAATCTAACATCTCTGTAAATTCGGAATAGCTTTAATTTTTCTATATCATCATGCAGCTTTAATTTATTCATAAGGTGTTTGAAGAAATTTTTTACAGTTGCCTCCTGTTCCTTAAACGCTGCCTTATGCTCGGTAAACCACTCCCTGGTATTGTTGTTTTCCAGCTTATCTAAAATTTGTAAGACCTCTTTCGTAATGACTTCCTGTTGTGTACGACTCATTTGACTTTAACTTTGTGCTAAAGTTAACCAATTTGGCTTCTCGTAATTTTGAAAATAATGGTTAAATTTGAATTCCTATAAAGGATATTGCAAATGAATAAAGCATTGATCATAAAGAATATTAAGGAACACAAAACGCAGCCCAATCTTCGATTTGTTTTAAAGGAAAAAACAGAACAGTTTACGGATCGTATGTTTTACACCTTGTTCGACATTGATACTCCTGTGGAAGAGAATCTGGATATACTAGAAAAAGAATTTGATGAATTGGTAAATTTAGCCTGTTGGCGGATGGATAAGCCCTGTAAAAAAGTTTGGGAAAACTATGTGGTTCAATTGCCGATAATTCTAGAAAAATTAAATCTGGACGCTCAGGCCATAGTTCAGTGCGATCCCGCCTCTTTATCAATTGAAGAAGTATATATGGCGTATCCAGGGTTCCATGCCATAGCTATCTATAGGTTAGCACATGAATTATACAATGCTGGATTCCCACTTGTTCCTAGATTGATGACGGAATATGCCCATAGAAAGACAGGGGTGGATATTAACCCTGGGGCTAAGATAGGGAAGTCTTTTTTTATTGATCATGCCACAGGTGTCGTCATAGGAGAGACGGCCGTTATAAAGGATAACGTAAAAATTTATCAGGGAGTTACTTTGGGCGCCCTGTATGTAGCTAAAGAACTTCAAAAAACTAAGCGGCACCCCACAATTGAGGATAATGTTACCATTTATGCCAATGCCACTATACTTGGAGGGGAAACCGTAATTGGAAAAAACACCGTAATTGGGGGAAATGCATGGTTAACAAAATCAGTACCGGCCAACTCAACTGTTTTTCACTCCCCAGAAATCAAAATAAAAACTATTCCACATGTCTTATAGCATATTGGAGACCATAGGAAACACACCTCTGGTAGTATCCAAAAAACTTAATCCCAATCCCAACGTAATGCTTTATTTTAAGATGGAAGGCCATAATCCTGGCGGTAGCGTTAAAGATAGGGCTGCCCTCAGCATGATAAAAGGAGGATTGGAAAGAGGCGATTTCAATAAAAACTCAAGGTTGATAGAGGCCACAAGTGGCAATACCGGAATTGCCCTAGCTATGATTGCAGGTCTTTACGGTCTGGATATAGAATTGGTTATGCCCGAAAATTCTACCAAAGAACGAGTGCAGACCATGCGGGCATATGGAGCCAAGGTAACGCTTACTCCAGCAGATGTAGGTATTGAAGGCGCAAGGGACTATGCTGAGGCCAAGGTAGCAAAGGAAGGATTCTATATGATAAACCAATTTTCAAATGATGATAATTGGAAAGCCCACTACCATAGTACCGGACCGGAAATCTGGAGAGACACCCAAGGGGAAATTACCCATTTTGTGTCCTCCATGGGTACCACTGGGACCATTATGGGAACATCAACTTTTCTTAAGGAAAAGAATTCCCAGATTCAGATCGTGGGCGTTCAACCTAGCGACGATGCCAAAATACCCGGGATACGCAAATGGCCAGTGGAATATCTTCCTAAAATATTTGATCCCAAAAAAGTGGATTCGGTTTTAGAGGTCAGTGAGAAGGAAGCCATAGATATGGCAAAAAGATTGGCTAAGGAAGAAGGAATATTTGCTGGCATGAGCAGCGGTGGAGCAGCTGCAGCAGCTATTAAATTGGCCCAGACCATAGATAGCGGCGTCATAGTTTCCATTATTTGTGATCGGGGAGACCGGTATCTTTCGTCTGATCTGTTTCTCTAATATTTAGGTTTTACAGGAAATTTGATCCCAATGACCATGGCAAAGTAAGCAATGTTACTCCAACAATTATTTTTGAATGTATGGGCGCTTATAACCATCGTTTTCTTTTGAAAAAGATGAGTAATCCCACAAAAATAAGGATCATAAGACCCCATACGTAAAAGTAACCATATTGCAAATGTAATTCAGGAATGTAGTCGAAGTTCATACCGTATACTCCAGCTATAAAAGTAAGGGGTATAAAAATGGAGGCCATTATAGTCAGTACCTTCATTACCTCGTTCATCTTATTACTAATATTGCTAATATACATTTCCATTAAACTCATGGACATCTCCCGATACACCTGTAATGTTTCATTTATTTCCGTACTGTGATCCATAGCATCACGAAGAAAAAGCTTGGTGTCCTTGGAGATCAATGGATGCTCAGAGTCTATTAATCGGCTTACCAGCTCCTTTACAGGGTAGATCCAACGCCTAATCTTAAGGACTTCTTTTTTTAATTCTTGGATCTGTTGAGCAATCTCGGGTCTAGGGTGCTGATATACCTCCTCCTCCAATATTTCAATTTTGGTATTGACATTCTCCAATATCACAAAATAGTTATCTATAATAGCATCTAATAAGGCAAAAAATAAATAATCGGCACCTTTTACCCTTATCCTTCCCGTCTTGTTATTAATTCTATTGCGAATCCCATTAAAAACATCTCCTTTTAATTCCTGTAAAACGAGTACTGTATTTTCCATTAAAACAATGGCTACATGTTCTGCTACAAGCTCATTGTTTTCATCAAAATAGAGCATATTAAATACACTGAAAATATAATTTTCATACTCATCTATTTTGGGACGCTGATGGGTATTAACAGCATCTTCAATAGAAAGTGGATTTAGGTTAAAGGAATTCCCAAGTTTCTCTATAAATAGTTCATCACTTAGGCCAATAACATCTATCCAAGAAATAGATGGAGTATCCTTAAAAGCCACTATCTTATTAAAATGCTCTGGATTATAGACATCCAATTCATGTTCTTCTAATTGACGCTCATTGTATTCCAGGACGCTAACAGTACTCTTTTCCCCTTCCCTATCCCCCATATAGATAACACTTCCGGGAGCCTTCCCCATCTTTGCCGCCCTCCTAGATATTTTTTTTTGCGTAGTCTTTGCCGTACCCTTTTTTTTATTCATTATTTTTTGATTTAAACATACCTTTGGTTGGCCAATGAATCACTAATTTAAGCATTCAAAATACGCCTTTATCCACTTATTAAAACATTTAACCGTACTACTTATGGCTATCGGAACTGTAGGGGGGAAATCGAACGATGTCCCCCATAACTTTAGTAAACCAATCTAATACCTCTTCACAAATACTACTTTTCAATCAAAATCCAACTTATTTAGCATTAACCCCGATCCTGGTGCAACATAGGTAAGGGTGGTAGTACTGGTATTTAGGAGCGATTCTTTAATATCCGATACAAGAAGTTCCCCTTTCCCTACTTGAATCAAGGCTCCCATTATCATCCTAATTTGATATCTCATAAATCCCGCTCCACATATGTGCAGGGCATAACTGGTTTCTGGAAAAAAGTTGGCCTTTAAAATAGTATTTATTTTAATTTGGCAAGAGTCAATGGTCCTAACCACCTTGGTATTGGACTGTAACCGTGCTGTATATGCCGAGAAATCATGGGTACCAACAAACAACTCCGCGCATTTAATCATTAGGTCTATGTCCAAATCGTCTATAATATTTGCTAAAAAAGGAGCACAGTAAGGATGGTTCTTTTCGCCAAATGAAAAAAGGTATACATACTCCTTTTGCCTACTGTCCTTTATAATATTAAATTCTTGGTTTACCTCTTCCAATCCAACAACCCTAATATCTGAAGGAAGATTGGTATTAAAGTCCCGTATAAAACCGTCCATATCCTTCAAAGGATCGTCGAAAAGAAATAATTCGAATGCCATATCCAAGGCTGATACTTTGGCATCTGTTCTCCCGGCACCCAAAATTTTAAATTTTGAGTCGGGCAAAATAAATTTTAACGTTTTTGTCAACATTCCCTCCACAGTTTTATGCTGAGGTTGTTTTTGCCAACCGCTGAACCTAAATCCCAAATATTGTACGCGAACCAAATAGTAGTATTTTTTTCTATGCATTTTATCTTCCAATATAATTTATTGCGTTACCAATTGGTTTCAGATTAAAATACCTAATAGCTATTGTAACCAAATTTAATGTAAATTGTCCTCAACAATATTACTCTAAACCAACCAAAAATGACAGAAAAACTAATAGTAAAACCACCAATGTGGTTTTGGATTATAGGTGTAATTGCACTTATTTGGAATTTAATGGGGGTATCTGCATACCTCATGGATGCTTTTATGAGTGCAGAGGCATTACAGACCTTACCAGAAGCAGAGCGATTGCTCTATGAATCTAGACCTATATGGGCCACGGCCTGCTATGCAGTGGCCGTTTGGGCCGGACTTGCAGGAGCAGTTGGGTTATTGTGGAAAAAAAAATGGGCCAAAACGGCTTTTATGCTATCCTTGGCAGGCATTCTTCTACAACAACTTTACCATTTTTTCCTAAGCAATACTTTTGAAGTCCTTGGCAGTGCTGCTATGGCATTCCCCATTGTTATTATACTTATTGGGATTGGACTGGTGGCCTTTGCAAATTATTCTATCAAACAAAAATGGCTGATCTGAGGCTAGCGTCAATAGAGCAAGCTCGCTGGTGTTAAACATACCCCCTTTTTCTATTCGGCCTAATAAAAGGGAGAAGGGGTATTCTGCAGTTATTAATTTTCAAAAATTAGTGGAAAGCGACAATCATTCATATTATTTGTCAAGCATCTATTCCTTACTTTTCCTGTGATCGATAAAATTAGCATCCACAGTTCAGGAAGTTATTATTCCGTCTTAGAATTCCATCTCTTCAACGATATTTTTCATATAAGCAGTTTTTAAATCGTAATTATGTTTAAAGTTTCCTAAAAAATTCCCGTATAAAGATGGTGAACAAGAAAAATTTACGAGCTATTAAAATCAATCTTACCATATCCGTTAACGTTTTGATTGTCTTGATTTTTTTTAACTTTTATGGGTTGTACAGCAATCAATTCCATTTTAAAAATGCTGTAAATTTTATCTTTCCCATTATTACTTTAGTCCATTTTGTTTATCTGTATGTACTATGGTTTAAGATTTCCGAAAATGAATATCCGGATGTGATCATGAAAAATTTAGAATATGTGATGTACGGGGTACTTGTGGTTTATTTTTATGAAATATTCGAAACAGGATTATTACTAAGTTCGTTTACTAAATTTGAAGGGCATATTATTCCAAGCACCTTTCTTCCCATGGGAATTTTAATTCTTGGTTTACAGGTTTTTTTGGCCATCTGTACTATTTGGGCCTTTTTTATTCGGAAAAGGATAATCGGAAATTATAATTTTGATTATCTAAACAATCATATTGATTCCCACAGTTAACTCCTTTTTTTATTCTAAAGACCACTTATAAAACTCCCGTATATGTCTTTTATCTGATAGCCTTTAACGAAGCGCTGTTTGCTCAACTTTTTGTAGCCCACCAAACCCCATAGCAATAATTCCTTTAGGAAGTAAATATCCTTTTTTTCAAAATTGGGCTGGTATTCTTGTATTAGCTGATCTAGGGCCGGGATACTATCTAGTTTCTTTTTATATTCCCCGTCTTTGTCATCATCCAGCAACTCGAACCCCTCACCTTCAAAGAACCAACTCAATAATTCGTCATAAGGCCCTTGAACATCCTTGCGCTCCAATTTTTCTATTTTAGGGAAGTAGTCCGAAAAAATGGTTTTAACCGCATCTTCGATCAAAATTTCTGCCACACTTCCTGCGCCTTCCTGTTCTCCTTCATAAACCAATTCTATTTTACCGGTTATGGAGGGAATTACCCCCATAAAATCCATCAGTCGCAATTGGGTAGTAGTATTCCCATTTTTTAAGATCCTTCGTTCAGCTGTGCTCAACAAGTTTTCAAATGAGGTGATGCTCATTCTGGCACTTATACCACTTTTGGGATCAACATATTCGCTTTTTCGCGCTTCAATACTTATTTGTTCCACTAAATCCCTTGCAAGATCCGGAACATAAACGGCATCAAGCTGTTGCGGATCTATTCTGGATTCTTGTTCTGTAATCTTACGGGCGGTTGCAATGTCCTCTGGATAATGGGTGAGTATCTGCGATCCAATCCTATCTTTTAGGGGCGTAACAATACTCCCCCTGTTGGTATAATCCTCAGGATTGGCCGTAAATACAAATTGCAGGTCCAATGGTAAGCGCAATTTAAACCCTCTAATTTGTATATCCCCCTCCTGTAAAATGTTGAAAAGCGAAACTTGTATCCTGGCCTGGAGATCAGGTAGCTCATTAATCACGAAAATACTTCTATTGGCTCTTGGGATCATCCCAAAATGGATCACCCTTTCATCTGCATAGGACAATTTTAAATTTGCTGCCTTTATAGGGTCTACATCCCCTATTAAATCGGCCACTGTAACATCTGGGGTCGCTAATTTTTCAAAAAATCGTTCATTCCTATGAATCCAACTGATTGGGGTATCATCTCCCCGCTCCTTGATCATTTCTATGGCGAACCTAGAAATGGGATCCGTGGGATCATCATTGATCTCGGACCCTGCAACGATGGGAATATATTCGTCCAAGAGATTTACCATTAACCGCGCCAACCGAGTTTTAGCCTGACCCCTTAAGCCTAAAAGGTTAATATTGTGCCGGGATAAAATTGCGCTTTCCAATTCCGGGATTACAGAATTCTCATATCCCCATACCCCTGTAAAGGCGTCTTGGCCCGACTTAATTTTATGTATTAAATTATCTCTTAATTCATCCTTTATCTTTTTTGTTTTATAACCAGCTTTTTTTAGAGCTCCTATAGTTTGAATTTCCGTATGGTTCAATTTCATAATTTGATAGTATTTTTTTGGTGTTAAGTTCCGTGATCAAGCCAAGGATGTTAAATTGACATGATTAAGGCTAATTACCCCTTTAATCTTTTTCTTCTATTCTGTTCGTAATCTTCAAAAATCATTTCTCCTAGACCTTTTAGTCCTGTAAAGAAGGCCTTGCCCCTATTAGCCTCTGTAAAATGTCTTACAAATTGTGTTAAATAAGGGTCCTTGGCAATCATAAATGTAGTAATGGGGATGTGCAATTTTCTAGCTTGCCGAGCCATATTATAGCACTTTTCCACAATGTAATCGTCTAGACCAACACTGTTTTTATAATAGGTACCATCGGGCAATCTAATACAGCTGGGTTTACCATCCGTTATCATAAAGATCTGCTTGTTGGTGTTTCGTTTCCTGCGGAGCATATCCATGGCCAGCTGTAATCCTGCTACAGTATTGGTATGGTAGGGACCAACTTTTAAATAGGGTAATTCTTTTATAGGAATAGGCCAGGCATCGTTTCCAAAAACCAATATTTCCAAGGTATCCTTGGGGTAACGAGTGGTGATGAGTTCGGCAAGTGCCATAGCTACTTTTTTGGCAGGAGTAATACGGTCTTCTCCATAAAGTATCATACTATGACTAATATCGATCATAAGAACTGTACTCATTTGTGCTTTAAATTGAGTGTCTTCAACTACCAGATCCTCTTCAGATAAATTAAAATTACCAATACCGTGATTTATTTGAGCATTTTTTAAACTTTCGGTCATGGAAATACGTTCCAAACTATCCCCAAAACGATATTCCCTAAACTCTCCAGTATGCTCGTCTCCCCTTCCAGGTTTCCCTGTTTTATGATTTCCAGAACCACTGCGCTTTATCTTCCCGAAAATTTGATCCAAGGCTGCTTGTCTAATTACTCGCTCCATTTTGGCCGTAATGGCCAAATCTGCTTTGGAAGTTCCAGTACCATCATTCTCCCCCTTCTCGAACTCCTCACGTAGATATCCCTTGGCCTTAAGATCTTCTACAAAGTCGTCTATCGTATAGTTCTCATCGGTAAGGCCGTATTCCTTATCCAATTCCCTTAACCAATCCAAAGCTTCGTCCACATCTCCCGAGGTATGGGTGATGAGTTCCTTGAAAATTTCAAATAGCTTTTCAAACGGACTTAAGTTGGGCGCAACATAATTGGAAAATCGGAAGCCTTTTCTTTTTTTTATCGCCATATTATAAATTTAATACATTTGGGATAGACCCGTACCTATTTTAAGAAAACTTAACGAATTGTACCTATCAGAATCATTATGTACCGAATAACCCATTCCCTTTATCAAGCATTTTACAATACTCCCCCTCTTTGGCAGGGCGCCTATGAGGGATTGGATCAATTTGCATTTCCAGAAGTAACTCTCGATCACACTTTTTTTCCTCAAATCCCACAAAACTTAAGACTGGGCCATCAAATGGAGTTTATTTTTCACCAACTTCTTTTACATTCCAACACCTATAATGTTTTAGCTTATAATATTCCTATAAGAAAAAATAAAATTAGTTTAGGTGAGATCGATTTTATCGTACAAAATAATACTACAGGACAACTTATACATTTAGAGCTCACCTATAAGTTTTATATCCTTACTGATACTAGCGAAAATGCACTGGACCAACAATTGATCGGTCCTAACTACAGGGACACATTTGTTTTAAAGAAAGAAAAACTAAAAACCCACCAATTGCCTTTGTCGCGCAGCTTGGAAGGTACGCAAACATTGCGCGACCACGGCATTGATCCCATTAAATTGACACCTCAAGTTTGTTTTAAATCCCAGCTGTTCACGCCATTTTATAAACGAAATTCACATTTAACCCCATTCAATTCTGAGTGTATTTCCGGAAGTTGGATCTCCATTTTAGATTTTGATTCCGATGAATTTAAATCATATCAATATTATATACCCACAAAGCTAGAATGGATACTAAACCCTCACAACGATATAGATTGGTGTTCCTATAGTTCAATTTTAGATAGAATTTCTGGACAATTGGCAAGCAAAAATTCTCCGCTTGTCTGGGTAAAAGGGACAACTTTGGAATTAAAAAAAATGTTTATCATTTGGCGGTAACCATAATTTCGATGATTTTTTTGATAGTTTACTACTGTCTATTTGAAAGAAAATAATGACAATATTTAGGCTGATAATGCGTTTTGTAAACGTAAATCTAATTCACCTACCCACCTATGAGACAAATTTATCTACTCTTTTTTTCGTTGATACTATTCAATACTGCTTCAGCCAAGGACGATTGCGAACTAGTTTATTCTACCGCCTCTTACGCCTTAAACCACGCCAAAAGCGCATTAAAGGCCAATAATTTTGAGCATCAAGTCTATTATTCGGAAAAGGCTCTGGAATCCTATGAAAAGCTGCTGAAATTAGTAAAGGGAAATACCTGCACCAATTTGTCAGAAAAAATTGAAAATATATTGGTAGATGCCGAAAAAGCTGCCAATCCAGCGGATTGGGATAGAGGGAGATTTTACAGTAAAACAGTTTTCAATAGCACTATAGAACTACTTACGGAGCTTGACCAACAATTACTAACCCCTAAAGCATAGCGTTTAGTAATTTACTATAATCAATTAAAAGGGGTGCCGATTCGCATAAAAAAACCGCTACTTTCCTCTTTTCCCTTCTTAGGGTAAATGTGGAAAGTAACGGCTTTTCATCTGTATACTACATAAACTAGCTAATAATATCTAAGGGAGCAGTGGTCTTCCATTTTCCTCTAGTAAAATCTGGAAATTCTTGCGGTGCACCATTTTGGGCTACCGAAGCCTCACTTAAAGTACCCACGGCACTCCAATAGCAGCCTTCATATAAGTTTTGATCTAATGGTAGGCCATTACGCAGACATTCTATAATTCGGTAACGCATTATAAAATCCATTCCGCCATGTCCTCCCATTTTTTTGGCCAATTCTCCTAATCTAAGGTAAAGAGGATGTTCATATTTCTCAAATATTTTATCTAATTGCTCTCCTTCTCCATATGTGTGATGATCCTTTGGACCTCCTTCAAAGCCACCTTCCAAGGCTATTCTTGTGGGGAATCCTTGCATGGTACCTTTGGTACCTTGAATTAGGTTATGTCTGGTATACGGTCTAGGGCTGGTCTCGTCCCACTGTACCATAATAGTTCTACCCATCATAGTTTTAACAATGGAAGTATTAATATCCCCTCCTTTAAAGTCGAGCTGGTTCCATTTATGATCTGCCGGGTAGTTTTTCGCGGCATACAAATTCCGTCCTTTCCCTGGGGATGAAAAGGAATTGATAAATTTAAAATTATCCTCGCCCCTCGCCAAATTCATATATTGGGCTACTGGTCCCAAACCATGGGTAGCGTATAAATTTCCATTTCGATGTGCATAATGTGGGGTACGCCATGATCCTGTACCTCGATCTACTTCGTTCATCTGAGACCTTAGTTCATGAATATAAGAAGCTTCCCCATGTAGAAGCTCACCAAGAACGCCTTGTCTACACATATTTAAATATAGAAGCTCTTCCCTACCGTAGTTAACGTTTTCCATCATCATACAATGCTTCTGCGTCTTTTCTGAAGTATCCACTAGCTCCCACATTTCCTCAATAGTCAATGCTAGGGGAACTTCAACAAAAACGTGTGCACCGCTTTTCATGGCTTCAATGGCCATAGGGGCATGTAGTTTCCAAGGAGTACATACAAAAACGGCATCTGGCTTCTCTTTTTTGAGCATCTTTTTCCAATCGTTTTCCCCTTTGGTGTATAGCTTGATATCCTTGTGTCGGACACCAGCTCCATTTTCCTTGCATTTGTCAGCAGAACGTTGGGCCAAATCCTCGTAAAGATCACTAATAGCAACCACCTCAGTGCCCTCTATAGAAGCGATTTGATGTGCATGACCAGAACCCCTAGCTCCAACTCCTATAAATGCAACTCTCACAGTATCCAATTTTGGAGCCGCAAAACCACCCATATACGTAGCGCCAAGACTAGGTGCTGGCATCTCATTTAAATTTTTGTTGGATAAGGAACTTGCCCATCCTTGAGCCATTGCCAATCCCATTCCTGCAATGGATGTTTTTCTTATAAAATCTCTCCTATTTGATTTCATAGCTTATACTTTATGTTTTTTATATATAAATTCTAATCTTGGAAGATAGAATTTATTTCTAATTAATTAATCCACAGTTATAAATTAAACAATTTAAATGCGAATTGGACACTTTATTTTATTTTTTTGTGTGTAATAATTAGTGCCGCGACTTTAATACCTCTACAATATCCTGGAGTTTAAATCCTTTGGCCTGTAGGAGTATTAGATAATGGAAGAGAAGATCTGCACTTTCCTCTTTAAAAAGGGTATCATTGTTATCCATAGCCTCTATAACCACCTCTACGGCCTCTTCGCCCACCTTTTGTGCCACTTTATTGATACCACTTTTATAAAGTGAGGAAACGTAACTCGACTTTTCACCTTCGGGAATTGTGGCTGTTCCCTCTGCTTGGGCTTTTCTGTTTTCTATAATTTTCTCCAATTCTGTCAAAAATCCAAAAGATTTTGTATTTTCTTGTCCCCAGCAGGTGTCTGTCCCTTTATGGCAAGTAGGTCCTACTGGATCAACACTTATTAAAAGGGTATCATTATCGCAGTCTGATTGAATAGCAATTAGGTTCAAAAAATTTCCACTTTCTTCACCCTTGGTCCAAAGTCTACCTTTAGTGCGACTAAAGAAAGTGACTTTCTTGGTCTCCAAAGTAAGCGTATAGGCTTCGTGGTTCATATAACCCAACATAAGCACATTCTTTGTTGTAGCGTCCTGTATTATGGCAGGAACCAATCCGTCCTTGTTTTTATTGAAATCTATGGTCATTTTTAAAAAATTGGTGCATTGAAGGTAAGTAAAAGGTTAATTAGTATACAATCCTTTATCTTTTTTACCCCATTGCGATTTATAATCTTACAGGAATTGCATTTCTATGCAGCTCTTCCTTTAATTCCTTAATTGTTATTTCCTTAAAATGAAAAACACTTGCTGCTAAAGCTGCATCGGCTTTGCCTATAATGAAGGCATCTGTAAAGTGTTCCATTTTACCAGCACCTCCAGAGGCTATTATGGGAATGTTTAATTCCGAGGATAATTTTGCCAAGGCCTCGTTTGCAAAGCCATTCTTGGTACCGTCATGATTCATAGAGGTAAACAGTATTTCACCAGCTCCACGTTCCTCTACTTCTTTGGCCCACTGAAAGAGGTTGAGCTTAGTAGGCACCTTCCCTCCTACCAAATGCACAATCCATTCGCCATCGATTTCTTTGGCATCTATGGCCACAACAATGCATTGCGAACCAAATTTTGCGACCAGATCATTGATCAATTGTGGGTTTTTTACCGCTGAAGAATTAATGGAAACCTTATCAGCGCCATTGTGCAAAAGGATATCCACGTCTTCCACAGAAGATATTCCACCCCCAACGGTGAACGGAATATTTACTTTTTCAGCTACCCGCAACACTAGGTCCGCTAAGGTTCGCCTACCTTCCTCAGTAGCGGAAATGTCTAAAAAAACCAATTCATCCGCTCCTGTTCTGCCG
Organism: Arenibacter antarcticus; assembly: GCF_041320605.1. Classification (NCBI taxonomy): domain Bacteria; kingdom Pseudomonadati; phylum Bacteroidota; class Flavobacteriia; order Flavobacteriales; family Flavobacteriaceae; genus Arenibacter; species Arenibacter antarcticus. Next base: position 3,750,121 of record NZ_CP166679.1, on the reverse strand, counting down.
TATATTTCGGCCAATTCAACAGGGTCACCAGCATCTCGGAGATCTACAAAATTAACTCCTTTAACGGTTCTTCCATTTTTGATATCCAAACAGGGAATTATTCTTTTTGTCAACATAATAGTATTTTACGGACCACTAGTTACAAATCCAATCTGGACTTGTAAAATTAATGTTGGCCACCTTTATAATTATCCTTTATTACTAGTCAAAATAAATTCTTCCAGTTGTTTTAATGTAATCCTATTCTCATAGATTGCCTTCCCTATTATAGTGCCTTCACAACCAAGTTCCGCCAACTTGGGAAGCTCGTCAAAAGTAGAAATGCCTCCACTTGCAATAAGATATAGTTCAGCATCACAGCTAGCTATGATTTTTTTGTACAAATCGAAGGATGGGCCTTGTAACATACCATCCTTACTGATATCCGTACAAATAACAGACTGAATACCTTCCTTTTGATAATTTCGTATAAAGGGAATTAATTCTTCCTTCGATTCTTCCGTCCACCCAGAAATCGCTACCATCTCATCCTTAGCATCTGCACCAAGGATAATTTTTCCTGCTCCGTAGGTTTGGATCCACATTTTAAATGTTTCTGGATCCTTCACGGCAATACTCCCACCAGTAATTTGGTTTGCGCCACTTTCAAAGGCAATTTTTAAATCCGCATCGGTCTTTAATCCCCCTCCAAAATCGATTTTCAAACTAGTTTTGGTGGCAATACGCTCCAATACCTTATGGTTTACGATGTGTTGTGCCTTGGCACCGTCCAAATCTACCAAATGTAGAAATTCTATGCCATGATCCTCAAATTCCTTAGCTACCTCTAGCGGGTTTTCGTTGTATATTTTCTTGGTGTTGTAATCGCCTTTGGAAAGGCGCACACATTTTCCGTCTATTATATCTATTGCGGGTATTATTCTCATTGTGTTATTTTATTCACTAATTGATGTTGACAAGAAAGTTCTTTAAGATCTGCTCCCCCACCAAGCTACTTTTTTCTGGATGGAACTGAGTCCCGTAAAAATTATCCTTTTTTAAGGCAGCGCTAAAGCTTACGGCATAATTGGACTCCGCAATAGTTTCTTCACACACAGGTGCATAAAAACTATGTACTAGATATATATGTTCATTTTCCACAACATCTTGAAACAAAGCGGATTTCAAATTGCTAATCTGATTCCATCCAATCTGGGGAACTTTAACGGTTTTGGGAAATTGTACCACATCAACATCAAAGATTCCCAGCCCCTTGGTATTCCCTTCTTGAGAGGAATTACACATTAATTGCATGCCTAGGCATATCCCTAAAACCGGTTGGGTTAGTTGTGGGATAAGGGTGTCCAATGTACTTGCCCGTAATTTTTCCAAGGCACTACTGGCTTCTCCAACTCCAGGGAAAATTACCTTGTCGGCCTCTATGATTTCCTTGACATCATGACTAAGCACGGCCTCAAAGCCCAAACGCTGAATGGCAAACTTTATACTCTGAATGTTTCCTGCCCCGTAATCTATAATTACTATTTTCATTTTCTGATTTTGCCTATGCTTATACTCCTATTTACAGTACTCCTTTGGTACTGGGCAATACCATTTTTTCAACATCGCGTTTTACCGCCATTTTAATGGCTTTTGCAAATGCCTTGAAAATGGCCTCAATCTTGTGATGCTCATTGGAGCCCTCCGCTTTTATATTCAGATTTGCCTTTGCCCCATCCGTAAACGATTTAAAAAAATGATAAAACATCTCCGTAGGCATTTTTCCTATCATTTCCCTTTTAAAATCGGCTTCCCAGACCAACCAATTTCGACCGCCAAAATCGATCGCCACTTGCGCTAAGCAATCGTCCATAGGCAAACAAAATCCATACCGCTCCATGCCTAGCTTATTGCCCAATGCCTTATGGAAGACCTCTCCTAATGCTATGGCCGTATCTTCTATGGTATGGTGCTCATCTATTTCCAAATCACCAGTCACCTTGATGTCGAGATCCATTTGACCATGTCTCGCCAATTGATCCAACATATGATCAAAGAAATCCAAACCAGTACTGATATTACCCTTTCCAGTACCGTCTAAATTCAATTTTATATAGATATCGGTTTCGTTTGTTTTTCTGTGTGTCTCCGAGACTCTGTTGCTTAATTTTAAAAACTCGTATATCTTCTCCCAATCATTACTTTCTAGGGCAATATGGTTGTCCAACTCCTTGCGTTTCACAGTAATTTCCCCAGTGCCTAAATTGGTTTCATCATTGATGAAAATCCCCCTAGAACCTAGGTTTTTGGCCAGTTCTATATCCGTTAATCGATCTCCGATCACAAAGGAATTGGCAAGGTCATAAGCTTCTGAAAAATATTCGGTCAATAATCCGGTTCTCGGTTTACGGGTAGCTGCATTTTCATGGGGAAATGTTCTATCCAAGAAAACCTTATCAAAAACCACTCCCTCTCCTTCAAAGGATTTTAGTATAAAATTTTGAACTGGCCAAAAGGTATCCTCTGGAAAAGAGTCTGTTCCCAGCCCGTCCTGATTGGTCACCATCACCAATTCATAATCCAACTCCTTGGCAATCTTACCTAAAAATGTAAATACCTTTGGATAGAATTCTATCTTTTCAAAAGTGTCTATTTGCTCGTCTGCTGGTTCTTTGATCATGGTACCATCACGATCTATAAAAAGCACCTTTTTTCCCATTTTGCTTACTTGGGCAGTATTTTTTTTTAATTCAAGACTCATTGTTATGCGGTTGTTATATGACGTAATGCATTTATTAACTTTAGATTTTCTTCCTTGGTCCCTACCGTGAACCTTAAGGTATTCTCACAAAGGGGCTGCGTGGTCCTGTTCCTTACCACTATCCCTTTTTCCAGTAACTGATTATATCTCTTTGTGGCGTCGTCTACTTTTACCAAAATAAAGTTCGCATCTGAAGCAAATACTTTTTCAACAAAATCTATTTGTTGCAATATCCTAAACAGACCTTCTCTTTCTGTGAGTATATCAATCACTTCCAAATTAACAGAATTTACATCCAAAATACGTTCCAGTGCCCTTTTTTGGGTCAACTCGTTTACATTATAGGGTGCTTTTATTTTGTTTAAAACACTTATTATTTCTCGTGAAGCGTAACAGGTACCCAATCTGATCCCGGCCAACCCATAAGCTTTGGACAAGGTTTGGATGACCACTAAATTTGGATACTGGTCCAATTGAGTAATCCAACTACTCTCTTTTGAAAAATCTATATAGGCCTCGTCTACGACTACCAGCCCTTTAAAATTTTCCAGAAGGTCCTTAACCAAAGAACTATTGAAACTATTAGCGGTTGGGTTATTGGGCGAACATAGGAATAACAATTTACTGTTCCCATTGGCCTCTTTTAAAATTTCAGCTACATTGGGTTCAAACTCCTGTGTTAGTAAAACTTCTTTATTCCCAATATTATTAATGCCCGCCAATACTTTGTACATTCCATAAGTAGGTGGTAATGTAATAATATTGTCCTCCTTGGGTTCGCAAAAAGCGCGGAACAAAAGATCCAACACTTCATCACTACCATTCCCCAAAAGAATCTGGCTAGCCAAAACACCCTTGTTTGCGGCCAAGACCTCCTTTAATTTTCTTTGGTGTGGATCGGGATATCTATTTACCCCATTCTCAAACGGATTCTCGTTGGCGTCCAAAAATACCATTTTGGAACCATCGGATACGTATTCGTCCCTTGCAGAGGAATAAGGGCTTAATCCCCTAATATTCTTACGGACTAAATTATTGATATCGAACGTTTTGTAGTTCATTTTATATGCTATTAATATCAGTACAGGATTAGCGAAACATGTCACTCCCAAATATTTTTTTGGCAGTACTTATACTTCTAATTTTATAAACTTTTTAATCTTAAGGTTACTGCATTTTTATGGGCATCCAACCCTTCGGCCTCCGCCATTAATTCTATGGTTCTCCCAATTCCTTGAATTCCCTTTTTTGATATTTTCTGGAAGGTAATGGCCTTCATAAAACTATCTAGGTTTACACCACTATACTGCTTGGAAAATCCATTCGTAGGTAAGGTGTGGTTGGTTCCGGATGCATAATCTCCCGCACTTTCCGGGGTATAGTTTCCAATAAATACAGACCCTGCATTATAGGTTCTGTCCAAGAAAAACGATTCTTCCTCCACACAAAGGATATAGTGCTCCGGACCGTATTCATTAATAAGGTCTACTGCAGTCTTGTTGTCCTCCACATAGATCAACTTGCTATTTGCGATGGATTTTGCAGCGATTTCCTGACGGGGCAACAGCTTTATTTGAGTTTCCACTTCCCTTTCTACCGCATTTATAAGTTCTTTGGAGGTAGATACCAAAATCACCTGACTATCTGCCCCATGTTCGGCCTGACTCAATAAATCGGAGGCCACAAAGGCGGCATTGGCAGTATCATCGGCCATTACCAATAACTCGCTTGGACCAGCAGGCATATCTATTGCAACGCCATATTTGGTAGCAATCTGCTTGGCAACGGTTACATACTGGTTTCCAGGACCAAATATTTTATAGACTTGGGGAATAGTTTCCGTTCCGAAGGTCATTCCTGCAATAGCCTGAATTCCACCTACTTTAAAAATCTTGGTTACTCCACAGAGCTTTGCCGCATACAATATGGCTGGGTGTACTTTTCCTTCCTTATTTGGTGGGGTGCAAAGTACAATTTCCTTGCAGCTGGCCAAATTAGCAGGTATGGCCAACATTAAAACGGTAGAGAATAAGGGAGCTGTACCACCTGGAATATAGAGCCCCACTTTCTGAATAGGTCGCTTCTCCTGCCAGCAGTTAACCCCCTCAGAAGTCTCCACGGAAACTCTTTCTGTTCTTTGAGCGGCATGAAACTTCTTTATATTGCTTTTAGCCTGTTGAATGGCCAATTTTAATGCTTCGGAAACCTGGGATTGTGCTGTCTCCATTTCTTCTGAAGTAACAGAAAACTCCTTGGCCGTTACCCCATCAAATTTTTGGGTATAGGTTTTAACAACCTTATCACCACCATTTTTTACTTCCAAAAAAATACCATTTACCATTTCTTCGATATCGGCTACTGTTTGGGTAGGCCGTTTTAGAATGGAAGGCCAATCATTTTTAGGGGGATCATATATCTTGTTCATCCTTACTGTTTGCTAGCTTTCTGTTTCCTTAAAAGGAAGTTGTGATTGATTACTATTACAATACCATTTTTTCTATGGGACATACCAGAATGCCTTCGGCACCTGCCTTTTTAAGCTCCTGTATAACTTCCCAAAACTTGTCCTTGTTAATAACGGTATGTACCGAGCTCCAACCTTCCTCGGCCAAAGGAAGTACAGTGGGGCTCCTCATCCCTGGCAGAAGGTTTAAAATATCGTTTAGTTTATGGTTTGGAGCATTCAACAATACATACTTGCTTTGTCTGGCAAGTAAAACCGATTGGATCCTAAAGCGTATCTTTTCTAACAAGTCCTTATTTTCTGGAGTTATTTTTGGAGATACTGCCAATACCGCCTCACTGGTCAGCATTACCTCTACTTCCTTTAAATTGTTTTTAAACAGGGTGCTACCACTGGAAACAATATCACAAATAGCATCTGCCAATCCAATATTGGGGGCAATTTCTACAGATCCATTAATAATATGCAGCTCGGCCTTTACCCCTTTGGTCTCCAAATATTTTTCAACGGTATTCGGATAAGATGTGGCTATTCTTTTCCCTTGAAAATCTTGTACCGATTTATACTTAACGGATTTTGGAATCGCCAAGGATACTTTGCATTTAGAAAAACCAAGTCTTTCTACTATAGAGATGTCATTCCCTTTTTCAATGAGAACATTTTCACCAATGATGGCAATATCTACAACTCCGTCCCTTAAGTATTGTGGAATATCTCCATTTCTTAGGTAAAAGACCTCTAAGGGGAAATTTCTGGAACTCGCTTTTAGTTGATCCTTACCGTTGTCTACAGAAATCCCACAATCTTTTAGTATCTGAAGGGAGTCCTCATTTAATCGACCACTTTTTTGAATTGCAATTCTAATTTTTTTCATTCTTGTTCTTTAGTTTTTGTCCGAACAAATCAAACAGGATATTTTAAACACAAAACCCGTTTGATTGCTCAAACGGGTTAGAATATAGTTTAGGTACAACAATACATTCTTAGCTCGCCTGAACGAAGGTAAAGAAATGATGATGATGTGTCCTGTTGTTTTTCATACTGTGACAAAAGTAAAATATATTTTCAACCTTGGAAAATTTATACAAAACAATTTGAATCGAAATTGTTATATTAATTTACTTGTATGCTGTGTTTACTGATTCCCAAGAATTATAGGTAGTCCTGATTCACCACCCCCAATAACAATAACTTTAGAATTAGGAGATTCAGCTAACTTTATAGTTGCGTCTATTCCTTTATCCTGAAGAATCTTAGCGTTTAGTGATGCACTTAAAATTAAGTTTGCATCGGCCTTACCTTGTGCTTCTATTATAACTTTTTCTGCTTCTTTCTGTGCAGTTACCAATCTAAACTCGTACTCCAACGATTCTTGCTCCTGTCTAAGCTTTCGCTCAATAGCGTCCTTAATAGTGTTCGGTAGCGTTACATCCCTAACCAAAATATCATTTAACTGTATAAATTGATCTTGCACTATATTTTTTGATTCCTCAAAAATCTCGTGCTGAATTGCATCTCTCTTACTGGAATACAGTTGCTCTGGTGTATACCTTCCCACAACTGACCGTGCAGCAGAACGAATAGCTGGCAAAAGAACCCTTTGCACGTAGTCCTCACCTTTTTCCTGGTGCAATTTTCCCAACTCACTACGGATAGGCTCAAACCAGATTGATGCATCCAATTTTATATCCAATCCATTGGAAGACAATACGTTCATTTTTTCAAAAACCTCTTGCTGACGCACCTCGTAAACAGTCACTTTGTTCCATGGAGCTACTATATGAAATCCTTCACCTAAAGGTGGTTGATCCGTAACTACTCCCCCTCCAAATGTTTTATAAAGCACACCGGCCTCCCCAGATCCCATGGTGACGGCAGATTTTGATATTAATATTACTAAAGCAATAATAGCAAATACTATTGGTAACGCAATTTTTGGTAATTTGTCCATTCAATTTATTTATTTATTAAGTTAATCCGTTATATTTTCGGATAAACCACTCTAGCGACAACGCCAAAACGATTATTCCTAAAATAATTTTAAAATCGATCAAAGGTACAACATTAAGTTTACTTTTCTGGGTAGGAACATACTTTGGTTCAATGTGTAAAAGCTGGATCAAAGTGTCCATTTGTTCAGGAAAAAACAGTTTGCCTCCACTGTTGTTGGCCAACCTGGACAGTTTTTGATAATTACTAGAACTAAATTGCTTTTCCACATCAAAATCCAATATGGTGAAGGTACCGGTTCTGCTCAAGTTTTCATTCTCCACAGTAGCGGTGAAGTTATAGGTACCCGGATCAAAGTTCCTAAGATCTGCTTCAAAATGCCCCCCTTTCAACAACATTGATATTTCTTGTTCCCTTGTGGTAAGGGTATCCGTTATTTTTAGTTTGATTGTTGCGTTCTGGTTAAATGTAAACACTTCATCAAAATAGGAAGCTTTGATAATAGCCTCGTTACTGTGGTTGTATATGGGATTATATTCTAGGCTAAACCTGTTTTTCCCCTTGTTGGTAGATAAATAAAGAAATAATTTACCGAAAAAAGCATCAAAATTCTTAAAGGTGCCTTCCTCTTTATAAGCATGCATCCTCCACTTCCAAATATTTTCCCCCAGCAATAGTGCAGTTTTCACCATATCATTCTCTACCACTGCCAACAGAGGACTTTCCAATGCAACTCCCTTACTGCTCATATTAAGCAAACTCTCGTGGGGCATCAGATATTGAACCGGACCAACGTCGCTCTCCAAAGGCGGGAATCCGTCGAATGAAAAATCAGTTATATCAAATTTAGAAAAGGCCAGATTAGTTTCCGAAAAAATATCCTGTACGGGATATCCACTTTCCAAAATTATACCTTTTTGCACTTTTTCCAAAAATTGCCAATCGGTCTGCGTACCTCCAATGGTGAAGGAATTTGCTTTTCGCACCTCTATCTGCTTGTATATCCTATCAAAGGAAGCATCAGGTTGATATAAAAGATAGAGATCCACCGTTTCCAATTCAGCCAAATCTATATTGGATTTGTAGAAAGTAACCAAACGCTGTTCGTTACTTTCTATAGATTTCTTAAGGACTCCTAAATCTGGGTGAAGAATATTTGATATTATGGCAACTTTGGTCCCCTCATCCAACACCTCCAAAGCCAATTGCTTTTCATTATTACGGACATTCTTTTCGTTAGGCAACGGACCTACCAAGACGTGAATATTTTTAATCCCGACACTATTGGCCAATATCTGGGTATTTATTGTCTTCGCATTATTGTCTGCACTTAGTGACACCTTCTCTCTATGCACCACAATATTGTTGACAAGAATTTGTAATTCAGAGGTACTATTTCCCCTCCCTTCATAGGAGATAAAAATCTCCAATGGAAATTTGCTGTTGAGAAAGGCATACCTATTACTATTCACCCTTGATATCCTAATATCTTCATAGGCCGTAGTATCTCCCAACACTACTGGATAGATCGGAAGATTTTGCTTTTTCCCATAAAACTCATAATCTTTCCCTAGCGTTTGATTCCCATCGGTAAAAAGAACCACTGCGGTGCTAGACTTGGCGTAAACGCTGTTGATGCCTTCCAAGGCTTTGGAAATATTGGTATTGCTTTCGGTCATGGTAAGGCTATCGCCTTCCTTCAATCCACTTCCAAACGTAAAAGTAACAAGATTAAACCTCTCCGAGAATTTGGTGCCCAACGTCTTAAGGGAGTTGAGAATGTCTGTAATCTTGGTCTTATCCCCTGCCTGAATGGAAGAGGAATTATCTACCAAAAGCACCAAATTGGTTTTCTCGGTAGTAAAGGACCTGCGTTCAAATTTTGGATTGAGCAATAGAAGTAATATACCAAATACGGCCACAAGCCTAAGAAGGGAAAGTCCCCATAGCAACTTTCCCTTTCCTTTGGTCCTGTATTTATATTGAAACAGCACAAGTACCAACGAAGCTATTGCCGCAAGCAATATATAAAGTACCGATTCTGTTTGCATTAAAATAGTGGTTAATGCGTCTATTTAAACCATTTTTGGTTTTGTTTGGGACGACTTTTTTTTACATGTCGATTTTTTTTTGATGGTCACCTAATGGTTGTGCAACCACAAATAAAATCTAGGTTAGCATACCGCCATCAACATTTAATACCTGTCCGGTAATATAGGCTGATAGGTCAGAGGCCAAGAACAAACATGCATTAGCGACATCCTCTGGTGCTCCACCTCTTTTTAAAGGAATACCTTCTCTCCATGCCTGAACCACTTTTGCATCCAATTTATCGGTCATTTCTGTTTCAATAAATCCAGGGGCAATGGCATTACAACGTATATTCCTAGAACCTAGCTCCAATGCAATGGATTTGGTAAATCCGATCATACCGGCCTTGGAAGCCGCATAGTTTGCTTGTCCGGCATTGCCCTTTACACCTACTACGCTACTCATATTAATAATGGAACCTTTTCTTTGCTTTAGCATGGTACGCTGTACCGCCTTAGTCATGTTAAAAACCGATTTTAGATTGATTTCAATAACGGTATCAAAATCGTCCTCTCCCATCCTCATTAAAAGATTGTCCTTGGTAATACCTGCATTATTTATTAAAATATCGATTACGCCGCCAAAATCTTCCAATACTTGGGCCACCAATTTCTCGGAATCGTCAAAACTTGCAGCGTTGCTCTTATAGGCTTTAGCCTTAACTCCAAGAGCCGTAAGTTCTTTTTCAAGGGCAAGCGCAGGCGCTTCACTAGAACTATAGGTGAAGGCTACATTTGCACCATGTTGCGCAAAAACTTGTGCTATACCCATGCCTATTCCCCTACTTGCTCCCGTAATAATTGCATTTTTTCCTTCTAGTAGCTTCATCTTTATAATTTCTTAGTTGTTGATCAAATATAAGTTATGTTTTACGCGAATTAAAATTTTCGCCAAAAATGCATTCAAGTTTTTATTAAGAAAAAAATTCCGTTTATCCTGACGCTTCCAAAGGACATTGGAATATGACAGCACAAACGGAATTAAATATGATTAAACAATGGTTATCCCATTACTTCTTTAACTTTTAAGCCTATCTCAGCGGGAGAATCTACTACGTGAATACCACATTCTCTCATGATCTTCTTTTTGGCCTGTGCAGTATCGTCGCTTCCTCCAACAATAGCTCCTGCGTGACCCATAGTTCTTCCTGCAGGTGCAGTTTCACCGGCAATAAAACCTACTATAGGCTTCTTACTGCCACTGGCTTTGTACCATTTTGCGGCATCAGCCTCTAATTGACCACCAATTTCACCGATCATAACGACACATTCCGTTTCTGGATCGTTGATCAATAATTCTACAGCTTCCTTGGTAGTGGTACCAATTATTGGATCCCCACCAATTCCGATTGCCGTAGTTATACCAAGTCCTTGGCGTACTACCTGATCCGCGGCCTCATAGGTCAAGGTCCCTGATTTGGACACAATACCTACATTTCCTTTTTTAAATACAAATCCAGGCATAATTCCCACCTTGGCCTCCCCTGGAGTAATTACTCCTGGACAGTTGGGACCTACCAAACGGCAATCCATGTGTTTAATATAATCATATGCCTTAACCATATCGGCAATAGGTATCCCTTCGGTAATAGTAATTATAACTTTTATACCAGCGCTGGCCGCTTCCATAATGGCATCAGCTGCAAAAGCGGGCGGTACAAATATAATGGTAGTATCTGCCCCAACCTTTTCTACGGCTTCCTCCACGGTGTTGAACACAGGTCTACCCAAATGTTCTTGACCACCTTTGCCCGGGGTTACACCTCCTACAACATTGGTACCATATTCAATCATTTGTTCGGCATGAAATGTACCTTCACTGCCTGTAAAACCCTGAACAATAATTTTGGAATCCTTGTTTACTAAAACACTCATTATATTATTGGTTTATTTGATTAGAGCAAAAATATAGATTTGAAAAGATATTCTAAACTATTCCTTTGCTTATTTCTTTTTCTAATTTTTTTGAAATGGACGGAATCTGCTTTACATATGCCAATTGCTTTAATTTTTCCCTAGCTTCCTCTGCTGGACTACCAAAATAGGTCTTGCCACCTTCCAAGGATTTAGAAACCCCAGTCTGTGCCCATATAATCGCTTTCTTGCCAATGGTTATCGCGCTGGTTACCCCAACCTGACCCCACAAGGTTACTTCGTCCTCAATGATGACACATCCTGCAATCCCAGTTTGGGAAGCGATCAAGCAATTTTCCCCAATAACCGTATCGTGCCCAACATGCACCTGATTGTCCAATTTGGTCCCTTTTTTGATCAAAGTGTCCCCCGTTACCCCTTTATCCAAGGTGCAAAGGGCACCGATATCCACATTATCCTGGATAACGACTCTTCCGCCGGACAACAATTTATCATAGCCATCTGCCCTTCTTTTATAATAGAAGGCATCCGATCCCAAAACAGTCCCTGCATGAATCACTACATTATCTCCTATAATACAATCGTCATAAATAGAAACATTGGAGTGGATTAGGCAATTATCGCCAATCACCACATTATTTCCAATAAAACAATTGGGTTGTATCACTGTATTATGTCCAATTACCGCAGTATTGGAAATGGTACTATTTGCCTTTTCAAAGGGCTTGAAAAACTGTGTTAAAACATTAAAATCCTTGAAGGGATCCTGAGAAATTAATAGTGCCTTTCCCGGTGGACAGTCTACCATTTTATTGATTAGGATCACTGAAGCTTTGGAATTCAATGCCTTTTCATAATACTTGGGATGATCTACAAAAACGATTTCTCCATTTTGAACCACATGGATCTCATTCATTCCCAGTACTGGAAAATCATCCATCCCTACATATTCAGTATTGATTATGGTGGCAATTTGTTTTAAGGTATATGGGGACGGAAATCTCATAAGTCTTGTGTTGTTTATCCGATTGGAAATTTTAGGTGTTACGTAAGAAAATTACTTAACACGTTCCATATAAGCACCTTTCTCCGTGTCGATCTTAATTTTATCGCCCTCATTGATGAATAGTGGCACATTAACAGTAGCCCCTGTTTCCACTGTAGCAGGCTTAGTGGCATTAGTGGCAGTATTCCCCTTTACTCCCGGCTCGGTATATGTAATCTCTAAAATAACACTTGCAGGCATATCCACTGACAAGGGCATACTATCTTCAGTATTGAACAGAATGGTAACAACTTCACCTTCCTTTAAAAGATTGGGTGCGTCCAAAGCACTTTCCTGAAGAGTAATCTGATTGTAATCGTCCGTATTCATAAAATGATACGTTTCCCCTTCTGCATAGAGAAATTGATATGATCTTGTCTCCACCCGCACGTCTTCCAATTTATGGCCGGCGCTAAACGTATTTTCTAAGACCCTACCTGTACTTACACTTCTAAGCTTTGTCCTAACAAAAGCGGGGCCCTTCCCCGGTTTCACATGGAGAAATTCAATTATTTTATAAATGTCGTTGTTGTACCTGATGCACAATCCTTTTCTTATATCCGATGTAGATGCCATATAGTTCTAATTTGTACTTACATATCCTTTCATAATTCCTCGTTGCGAATCCCGTATAAACTGTAGGATCTCATCCCTTTCCGGGGTAGCTTCCATTTCAGCCTCTATAATTTGAACTGCTTGGGAATTGTTATAGTTTTTTTGATATAATATCCGATAAATGTTTTGTATCTCCCTAATCTTGTCTGATGAAAATCCGCGTCTTCTTAAACCCACAGAGTTTATACCTACGTAGGAAAGAGGCTCTCTGGCCGCCTTTACAAATGGCGGAACATCCTTTCTCACCAATGACCCTCCGGTAACAAAGGCATGGTTTCCAATGGAAACAAATTGGTGTACCGCTACTAATCCGGCAAGGATTACATCGTTCCCGATACTCACATGTCCTGCAAGGGTAGAATTATTGGAGAAAATGCAATTATCTCCAACAAGACAATCATGGGCTACATGGCAGTAGGCCATAATAAGGCAATTATTGCCGATAACCGTTTTCATGCGATCCGAGGTGCCTTTGTGGATTGTAGCACACTCCCTAATGGTAGTGTTATTCCCAATTACAACTGTAGTTTCCTCCCCGTCGTACTTTAAGTCCTGTGGAGGAGCGGAAATAACAGCTCCGGGAAATATGTTACAATTCTTCCCGATTCTTGCGCCGTCCATAATGGTGACATTAGATCCTATCCACGTTCCTTCTCCAATAATTACATTATTGTGGATCGTGGTAAACGGATCTACCACAACATTTTTGGCAATTTTGGCGCCAGGGTGTATATAAGCCAGTGGTTGATTCATTCCTTATTTCTTTTTAACTATTTGCGCCATCATTTCTGCTTCGCAGACTAGTCTATTGTTGGCATAGGCATAAGCCTGCATATGACATATTCCTCTACGGATAGGCGATATTAAACTGCAATGAAAAATTAACGTATCTCCAGGCAATACTTTTTGTTTAAATTTCACATTATCTATCTTCATAAAGAAGGTGAGATAATTTTCTGGGTCTGGAACAGTACTCAAGACCAATACCCCTCCTGTTTGCGCCATGGCTTCAACTTGAAGAACTCCAGGCATTACCGGGGCTCCAGGGAAATGCCCTACGAAAAACTGCTCGTTCATGGTAACGTTTTTCATTCCCACAACGTGCTGATCGGAGAGCTCCAATATTCTATCGATCAATAAGAATGGCGGCCTATGGGGCAACATATCCATTATCTTATGGATGTCCATTAAAGGAGGTAGACTTAAGTCGTACTGAGGAACATAGTTCCTTTTTTCCGTCTTTATTATTTTAGATAGTTTTTTAGCGAACTGTGTATTAACGAAATGCCCAGGTTTGTTTGCGATAACCTTACCCCTGATCCTTGTTCCCGTCAACGCTAGGTCTCCTATAACATCTAACAGTTTATGTCTTGCCGCTTCATTGGGATGGTGCAGCGTTAAATTATCCAAGATACCGTTAGGCTTAATGGACAATTTCTTTTTATTAAACGATTTTTCTAATTTCTTCATAGTGGCCTCGGAAATTTCCTTGTCCACATACACAATTGCATTGTTTAGATCTCCCCCTTTGATTAGGCCATGATCTAAAAGCATTTCCAGCTCATGTAAAAAACTAAACGTCCTCGCATCCGCGATTTCCGTTTTAAAATCCTTTAGATTTTCTAAGGTGGCGTTTTGTGTCCCAAGGACTTTTGTGCCGAAGTCTACCATGGTGGTCACCTGATAGGTGTCTGAAGGAATTATGGTGATTTCACTTCCCGTAGCTTCATCCTTATAAGAGATAACATCTTTAACAATGTATTCTTTCCTAGCTGCTTCTTGTTCCACAATGCCTGCGCTTTCCAAAGCCTCGACAAAGAATTTGGAGGATCCGTCCATAATAGGAGGCTCCGGGGCGTCTAGCTCTATAAGTACATTATCGATTTCCAAGCCAACCAAGGCAGCAAGGACATGTTCCGAAGTCTGAATTTTAACACCTCGTTTTTCCAGATTGGTACCTCTTTGCGTATTTACCACGTAATTGGCGTCTGCCTCTATAAGTGGCTCCCCTTCCAAGTCTACACGTTTAAAAGCATACCCGTAATTTTCTGGAGCAGGTACAAATTTTAATGTAACATTTTGCCCTGTATGCAAACCAACACCCTGAAGCGTTACTTCCTTTGCAATTGTCCGTTGTTTAGTTTCTATTTTACCCACCGTCAATGTTTTTTTTCAATAACTTCTATTCGACTTATAATTTTCGGCAAATTCTTAAAATGCACGTAGGACTTATTGAAATCCCCATAACTCAATGCTGGTGACCCCTGTAAGGTTTCATTATCACTAACATTTCTTCCAATACCGGATTGGGCCTGAATTTTCACGTTGTCCCCTATGGTAATATGTCCTACTATACCTACTTGCCCACCAATCTTGCAATACTTCCCGATCTTTGTTGACCCTGCAATTCCTGTTTGGGCTGCAATAACGGTATGCTCTCCAATTTCCACATTATGTGCAATCTGAATCTGATTGTCCAATTTCACACCTTTTCTTAGGATAGTAGATCCTAAAGTCGCTCTATCTATTGTGGTACCTGCGCCCACCTCTACATTATCCTCTAGAATGACGTTACCGGTTTGCGGCACTTTTACGTACTCCCCATTTTGATCGGGTGTAAATCCAAAACCATCCGCTCCAATGACTACCCCACTGTGAACCACACAATTTTTCCCTATAATGGTTTCCGAATAGACCTTACCTCCAGCAAATATCACTACATTATCGTCCAACACCACATTATCCCCAACATATACATTAGGGTAAATTTTAACGTTGTTTCCAATTTTCACATTACTGCCCACATAAGCAAAGGCTCCTAAATAAAAATCCTCACCATAGGTAGCGGTCTCCGATAAAAATACCGGATTCTCAATTCCTACTTTATTATTTTTCACCTGATTGTAGTATTCCAATAATTTGGAAAATGAAGTATACGGATCGTCTACTTTGATCAAGGTAGTGGTTAATTTGTGTTCTGGCACAAATCCCCTGTTCACTATTGTCACCGATGCTTTGGTAGTATATATATGTGAAGTGTACTTCGGATTGGCAAGAAATGTCAACGCTCCTACTTCCCCCTCTTCGATCTTGGACAACTTATGAACAGCAATTTCTGGATCACCTTCAACATCTCCCTCCAATAAACCTGCGATTTGGCTAGCTGTAAATATCATGGGCACAAAAGTAAGTAAAATAGTTAAATAGCCACTTTAGGATAACATATATAATATTTTACAACCATTTTTGAAAGTGCTTTCAAATACTGTTGATCGGAAGCTTTGGCTACATCCGTTATTTTTCCGTTAGACCGCAATATGCCTATATGCTGGTATTCCGCGTTATAGGCCTGATTATGGGTTTCTCCCGAAAATACAAAATATGCCGTCTCCTCGTCCGTTAGGCTATGCTCATTTTTAAATTTAGAAAAATGTTTTTTTAATTTCAATTCATCTATAGGCCTATTCTTTAACTTAATATGGAGTAAGCGACGGTTGATGACCATTTTACACAATCTGGAAAGCACAAAATCGTCCTGGTCCTGCCAATCTTTAATGGCATACATAATATCCACATCGTCCAATTTAGCAAATTGGTCCAAGACATCCTGATTAAAATTTTCCTTGGAAATCTTATTGTCCATAAAAAATCGCAAGGCACTGCTACAGGGTAGTTCTTTCCCAGCTAACAACAACTCTTTGGCCCTTTTTAATATCCGGATCAACAACTGCTCTCCCACCAATCCAGTTTTATGCAAATACACTTGCCAATACATAAACCGTCTGGCCATTAGAAATTTTTCAACGGAATAAATCCCTTTTTCCTCCACTACCAATTCCCCGTCAAACACATTTAGCATGGACAATAATCTCTCCGAATTGATATTCCCTTCGGCTACTCCAGTGTAAAAACTGTCTCTTTTTAAATAATCCATCCGGTCCATATCTAATTGGCTGGACACTAATTGATTTAGGAATTTTCTAGGGTATTGACCCTTGAAAATCGCAATGGCAATTGATAATTTTCCTTTGTATTTCCTGTTGAGCTGTTCCATAAACATCAGGGAAATATATTCGTGGCTTATTCCTTCCACAATAGAATGTTCCATGGCATGAGAAAACGGCCCATGACCTATATCGTGCAAAAGAATGGCACACAATAGTCCCTCTTCCTCATCCTTACTAATCTCTATTCCTTTAAATTTCAATATTTGGATGGACTGCTGCATTAAATGCATACTGCCCAAAGCATGGGGGAAACGGGTATGGTTAGCTCCTGGATAAACCAGATGGGAAAGTCCCATTTGAGAAATTCTCCGGAGTCGCTGAAAACATGGCTCTGCTATCAGATTAAAAATAAGTGCGCTGGGTATTCCAATAAATCCGTAAATTGGATCATTGAAAATTTTAAGTTTCTTAGATTTGATCAATATCACAATACTTTTACGCCAGCAAATATAATGAACAAGATAACAATACTTTGGGTAGATGATGAAATAGATTTGTTAAAACCACATATTCTTTTTTTAGAAAACAAAAACTATGCTGTCATAAGCTGTTTAAGTGGTCGGGAGGCTTTGGAAGAATTAAAAGAAAAACATGTAGATATTGTTTTCTTAGATGAAAATATGCCCGGAATATCGGGACTAGAAACTTTGAATGAGATAAAGGCGACTCACAGTTCCCTTCCTGTGGTAATGATTACAAAAAGTGAGGAAGAACTGATTATGGAAGAGGCCATTGGCTCCAAAATTGCAGATTATTTAATTAAGCCAGTAAATCCCAATCAAATTCTTTTGTCCCTAAAAAAGAACTTGGACCATTCCCGTCTGATTTCGGAAAGGACCACGGCAAACTATCAACAAGAGTTTCGTAAGATAGCCACGGATCTCAGTATGGTAGATAGCTGGGAAGAATGGGCTGAACTATATAAAAAGCTGATTTATTGGGAGTTGCGATTGGAGGGAATAGAGGACTCTGGTATGTTTGAAATTCTAGAATCTCAAAAAACAGAGGCCAACAGACATTTTGGGAAATTTATTGACAACAATTACGCCAGTTGGTTCCATGATAAGGAGGCACCGGTAATGTCGCACACTCTATTTGGACAGTTAATTAAACCAGAATTAAAGGACCGCAAAACTTTGTTGGTGGTTATAGACAATTTAAGATATGATCAATGGTTGACCTTTGAGGACACCTTAAATGCTTATTATAGGAAGCGCAAGGAGATCCCTTATTTTAGTATTCTACCTACAGCTACCCAATACGCAAGAAACTCCATATTTTCTGGGCTTACCCCGTTAGATATGGAAAAAAAAACACCCCCAATGGTGGAAAAATGACATAGAAGAGGGCGGCAAGAACCTTTACGAAGCCGAATTTTTTGAATCCCAACTGAAGCGTTCGGGACTCGATCTAAAATGGGAATACCATAAAATTAGCAGCTTAAAGCAAGGCAAGCATTTAGCTCAGAACTTTAGATCTCAAAAAGACAATGACCTAACGGTTATCGTATATAATTTTGTGGATATGCTCTCCCATTCCAAAACCGAAATGGACGTTGTAAAAGAGCTTGCCGCCAATGACAAAGCGTATAGATCCCTAACGTTGAGTTGGTTTAAAAACTCACCTTTATTAGATATCATTCAACAAGCACAGGTGATGGGGCTAAAGCTAATTCTAACCACAGACCATGGCACAATTAATGTTAAACAACCATCAAAAGTTATAGGCGACAAGGAAACCAGCCTCAATTTACGCTACAAGACCGGAAAAAGCCTCACCTATGAGGAAAAGGACGTGTTGGAGGCGAAAGATCCAAAGAAAATATATTTACCAAGTATCAATGTTAGCAGTTCTTTTATCTTTGCGAAAAACGACTTGTTCTTTGCCTATCCCAATAACTACAACCATTACGTTAGTTACTATCGAAATACCTACCAGCATGGAGGAATTTCATTGGAGGAGATGATCATTCCGTTTGTGGTATTAGAACCTAAATAGTATAGATTGTTGACATGAGTAATACATATACCCAAGCACAAATCCATGACGCTGTACAACACATCCTTAATGAGTCTCACTCAAAAATATTGTGTTTTCATGGCGATATGGGTGCAGGAAAAACTACCTTAATCAAGGCTCTTGTAAAGGAGCTGGGAGGCGGAAATGTAAGTAGTAGTCCCACCTTTGGGATAGTTAACGAATATTATTATCAGAATGAGGAACTATTGGGATATCACTTTGATTTCTACAGATTAGAGGATGAGACCGAAGCCCTAGATATAGGTTTGGAAGATTATTTGTATTCCAACACTTGGGTATTTATGGAGTGGCCAGAAAAGATCCCTTCTTTAATACCTTCCAATGCTACCCATATCTACATTAGTATAATTGATGAAAAAACTCGAAGCCTGGTTCTTTCCCAAAACCCACTGCAGTAAAAGGTTGTATTAGCTACAAATAAAAGTACGGATTTTAGGTGTAATTTATAGTCACAAGATTTTGTAATCCACTGAAATACAAAGGATATACTCTTTTTAGCAAGGTTTTTCTATTAAAATTTATAAATTTAATGACGCAATACAAACTATGTAGTCTTTTATTCCTACATTAGCTAATATCAACCATTTACGAAACTTTAAATTTACAATAGGATGCAATTCAAAAACATTTTTCGCACCATAACTATGGTAGCTTGTTTGACTTTATTCGCGACCTCCTGTACTCCCAGCGATACTGCGGAAGAGGATAAATTGTTTGAACAAAACATAGACAAAACAAGAATTAAAGTTCCCCCAACGGGAATTGACAAAACGAGGATTAAGGTTCCCCCAAACGGATAATAATCACTATTAAAAACAACGAAAATAAAAATAAATGGCTCTTGGCATACTAGGAGCCATTTATTTTGGTTAATATAAGAACTAAAAACACTCCAATTTCTAATATTACAATGCCAAATAAGAGTACTGATCCGAAATCTGAACCTAAAAAACAAAAATCAAAAAGTATTTTGATAGGCAGCATAGTGGCCAGTCTTATTGCTATTACCCCATACCTATTCTACACCTACAACTACTTTCCCGATAAAGCAATTTATGAAGGGGCTTTGTTCACCTATGAAAGTAAGTACAACCTCAGTATTTATATTACTATGTGGCTTTTAATGGGGAAGCTAATTCCCTTGTTTTTGTTAACACTATGGTTCTTCACTTGTAAACATTGGTGGTACCATATAATACTTATTCCCATGAGTATGTTTGCATTTCAAATTTTTGGAGCAATTGCAGCAGATACCAAAGTCATGGATGAAGTAGAGATTTATTGGATCTTACCCATAATGACCTTAATAGTTCCCTTTGTTTATTTCATACGGATTAGGCTGTTTGACAAACATGTTTTGGGAATTGACCTAGAGGCTATGGACCTAGAATTGAAGGCGTATAAAGAAAAAGATTTTACAGAAAATCAAAGTCTGGAAAAAGACGAATTAAAAAAAGAAAAAATATCGTAATTTTGGACTTGTTGCGTTTCGATGTATTTCGGCGCCTACCAAGACAGAATTACTACCTATGAACCAACATTCCTCGCCGTTTAGCCGGCAGCAACTGCTTCCCCAAGAAGAAACTTTGGAAATTCTTAAACAAAAAGGAGAACTTTTTATTGGAATTCCCAAAGAAAACCAATATCAGGAAAAACGTATTTGCTTAACACCCGATGCTGTAAATGCCATTACAGCCAATGGACACAGGGTTCTTATAGAATCTGGAGCAGGTATTGGGGCCAATTACCTAGACATTGAATACACCAATGCCGGAGCGGAAATTACAAGGGATACCAAAAGGGTCTTCGGTTGTCCTATTATATTAAAAGTAGAGCCCCCTACTATAAAGGAAATTCAGCAGATTAATCCCCAATCCACCGTTATTTCTGCATTGCAGATCAAAACTCAAAACAAGAAATATTTTGAGGAATTGGCAAAAAAACGAATTACGGCTATTGCCTTCGAATATATCAGGGACGAGGAGGGTAAGTATCCTGCTGTACGATCTTTAAGTGAGATTGCAGGAATTTCCTCCGTCTTAATCGCTTCTGAAATAATGGCAGCCACCAATAAGGGAAATGGATTAATGTTCGGGAATATTAGTGGGGTACCTCCAGTGGAAGTAGTCATTATTGGCGCAGGTACCGTTGGTGAATTCGCGGCGAGATCAGCACTGGGATTGGGTGCCAATATAAAGATTTTTGACAACTCTATTAGCAAATTACGCAGCATACAGACCAACCTTAGGCAAACGGTCTACACCTCTACCATACAACCTAAGAACCTATTAAAGGCGTTAAAGCGATGTGATGTAGCAATAGGAGCCACACGCGGTAAAGACCGATCACCGGTAGTTGTATCTAATACTATGGTGGAGCATATGAAAAAAGGTGCTGTAATTATAGATGTTAGTATAGATATGGGCGGCTGTTTTGAATCTAGCGAAGTAACCACTCACGATAATCCAATTATTGTAAAAAATGGGGTACTGCATTACGGGGTGCCAAACATTCCCTCCCGTTACCCTAAAACGGCCTCTATTTCCATCAGTAATATTTTCACCCCCTATCTCCTAAAGATTGGAGAGGACGGAGGATTTGAAAATGCGCTGCGATATGACAGAGGGTTGCGAAGCGGGTTGTATCTTTACCACGGTATATTGACCAATAAATCGGTTGGGGAATGGTTCGACCTCTCCTACAGCGATATTAATTTTCTTATTTTTTAATTTATGGCATTTTTGAAACGCTTAGGCTTTTACTTGATAGGCCTATCTATTGGCATCGTATTTTTAACCGTATTCTTTAAGAAAAAAACGGAGCAAACGGGTACGGAATTTTGCTATTTCCCCAACTGTAGGACCTTAAAGGACATACGATCCAAGGAATTGACCTATTCCGAGGCCATAAATACCTTGTTGGAAGAAAAAAAATTGGACAGTATGGATATTGCCAATTTTTTAAAAAATGGAGATGTCGATTTTAAAAATAGTGATACTAAATCCGTCCCCTGTAGAACCTATCTGATAGAAGCCCCTATAAACAATAAAAAAGCAGTATTAAGAGTCAGCAATTGTCCCAAAAAAAGCATTTTAGAAGATGTACGCTTTTAACAGCTCAAAAAAAAAAGCACTTTTTAGATATAGGAAGGGAAAGCGCTTTTAAATTTCTTGAAACCATCTTTCCCCTAAGTGAATTCTTCGGGTATCTGTAAATCTAATCGTTCTAAATTTTCCTTCTTTTTCGTTCCTTTTTCAACAGGGTGAGCTCCCTACTGGTCTGCCCTGCTACAGAGGTATTCTCTTCAGCCCTTCTAATTAGGTAGGGCATCACATCCTTTACCGGCCCGAAGGGAAGATATTTTGCTACATTATAGCCTTTTTCCGAAAGATTAAAGGAGATATGGTCGCTCATACCATACAACTGACCAAACCAGACTCTGGGGTCGTTTATCGCAATGCCCTTGGTATCCATTTGCTCCATAAGCTGGTAGCAGCTATTTTCGTTATGGGTACCCGAAAAGAGGGAGATTTCATCTATATTATCTAACATATAGGCAACCACCTTGTCAAAATTCTCATCGGTAGCCTTTTTGGAGGGACAAATTGGTGTAGGATATTCATTTTCCGCTGCCCTATCGTTTTCCTTTTCCATATAGGCACCCCTGACCACCTTCATACCGATGACGAAATTTTCCCGTTTGGCGTCCTCATGAAGTTTTTTAAGGTAATCCAAACGGTCCCACCTATAGGTTTGCAAAGTATTAAAAACAATGGCCTTCTCTTTATTATATTTACGCATCATTGTTTCTATTAATTGGTCTGCTGCGTCTTGCATCCAACTTTCCTCGGCATCAATTAACAAGGAAACATCCAAGTCATAAGCCTTTTTACATACTTGGTTAAATCTATTGACCACACGTAGCCACTCCTCCTCCTCCAAAGGGGTCAATTTTTTACCCTCCGAAATTTTTTGATATAGAATGAATCGCCCAAATCCTGTTGGTTTAAAAACAGCAAATGGAATTGCTTCTTTTTCTTTTACAAAATCCAGCGTTTTTAAAGTTTTTTCAAAGCAGTAATCCAGTTGATTCTCCACCTGTTGTCCTTCTACGGAATAATCCAAAATAGTACTTACTCCCTTCTCGTACATTTTATCGGCTACCGAAAGACAATCCTCCTCATTTACTCCCCCACAAAAATGGTCAAAAACTGTGGCTCTAATTAACCGCTCTACAGGTAAATTGGCCTTTAGGGCAAAATTGGTTACTGCAGTACCAATCCTGACCAAGGGTTCATTAGCTATTAATTTGAACAGAAAATATGCCCTCTCCAATTCTGAGTCCGTTTTTAACGCAAAAGCCGTTGCAGTATCCTCAAAAATATCCCTCATTTCTATCAATTTATTAAGGATCCAAATATAAGTACAGATTTTGTATTCGTATCATAATAAATAGTCTTTATTTTGCCCTAAATTTTTGCTGTTATGAATTCCATTATCACTCCTACTTACGCCGTACATTTTAACGAAAAAGGCTATGAAACTTTAAATAAGCATCTCGACAAAAGTAACTATTCGAAAATATTTATTCTAGTAGATGAAAATACCCACAATGATTGCCTTCCCAGTTTTATGGGAAATATTGAGGGGGATTATGATTTTGAGATCATAGAAATAGAAGCTGGAGAAATAAATAAGAATATCGGTACCTGCACACAGGTTTGGGAAGTTTTATCGGAATTGGATGCAGATAGGAAGAGTGCAATGATCAATCTAGGCGGTGGTGTGGTAACCGATTTAGGGGGATTTGTAGCCTCTTGCTTTAAAAGAGGGATAGATTTCATCAACATCCCCACTACTCTATTAGCAATGGTAGACGCCTCTGTTGGCGGAAAGACAGGAGTTGACCTTGGGCCTTTAAAAAACCAGATCGGCGTTATAAATCAACCACAGATGGTAGTGGTAGTACCCGAATTCCTAAATACCTTAAACGAACGACAACTTCAGAGCGGATTTGCCGAAATGCTGAAACACGGCTTAATAAGGGATGTGAAATATTGGAATACCCTAAAGAAGGTCACCAGTTTTGATGATATAAGCACACTTATCTATACTTCGGTCTCCATAAAAAATGCAGTGGTGGTTCAGGACCCCACCGAGCAACACCTCAGGAAAATATTAAACTACGGCCACACTTTGGGTCATGCAGTTGAATCTTATTTTCTGGAAAGTCAGGATCACGAACTATTGCTCCACGGGGAAGCCATTGCCGTAGGAATGATATTGGAAGGCTATCTTTCCCATAAATTAACCGGACTACCCAAAGCTGAATTGGAAGACATTAAAATGACCTTTTTAAATAGGTATAAGAAAGTGACTTTTGCAAAATCCGATATCGACGCCATTCTCTCTTTGTTGAAGTTTGACAAGAAAAATTCCCATGGGAATATCAATTTCGTGCTGTTGAAAGGAATTGGAGACCCAGCCATAGATGTTAAGGTGCCGTCAAATTTAATGTTGGAAGCTTTTGAATACTACGCAGAATAGCGATAAAAGCCCCTTAAATCAGTCCCTTTGCAAATGCTCACAAGCAAAAGGACTACTATATTTTAATTTAAGCAACATAACTATTGCCCACTGTGCAATAGGAAATCATCGGGAAATAAAGCTGCCAAAAAGAATTTAAATTGCCTGAAAATGACTCCTCAATCACTGGAATGCCGAGGCGAAATTTCATGTTATAAATAAGGGGCTAGATATCTATCTGCAATAATATTTTGATGGTGTTTTTGATGCCCACAAATTACAAAACCAAGAGTACCCACAGTCCACTCCAAATTACTGGCCGTACCGTTCCTTGTCAGCATCTCATCATCCAAATCCTTGAATAGGAAAATAGTTGCATCTCTAACTACAATAAATTCATCTACCAGACTAGATCGAGATCTGGAATTTGCTTTTGCCTGTAAAACATAAAAATCTTGATCAAATCCAGGAAGAGAAGTTTGGTCCCCGCGTAAAAATCACAATGCCCTGTATTGAAAAACCCTTTCAACGTTTATTATGTGCAAAATAATATCCACCAAACTCTATTTATCCTCCGCATAGGCATAGGAGAAACGATCTAACGATATCTCATTAACAAATTTCTCAAATTCTGTTTTCCCTTGCACTAAAAAATGATTGAGTTCTCCATTCTCCAAACAGGACAGATACGTTCCATAAAATTGTTGGAAATCTCCTTTTGGGAGCTCAGATGTTTTCATTAAGATAAATTTTCTTCCTAAAAGGTAATGAATATTTTCTTGAAATATAATACGCTAACCCACCTAGCCCCAACTCTATAAAAATGGAATAAAAAAATCCCAAACAAAAATTGAATGGGATTATAAGACAATAAGGCAACACATTTACAGCTCGTTAAAGATGGTATGCATTAATCGTTTCTTATCGTTTATACTTTCTTCCAAGGAAATCATTGTCTCCGTTCTGCTAATCCCATCGATATCATCTATTTTAAAAATGATGTTTTTAGCATGATTGGTATCCTTTGCCCTAATCTTACAAAAGATATTGAATTTACCGGTGGTGATATGGGCCACGGTAACGTTCGGAATCTGGTTTAATCTTTCTAGGACAAATTTGGTCTGATGTGTTTTTTCAAGAAAAATTCCCACATAAGCAATAAAAGAGTATCCTAACTTTACATAATCAAGCGTCAATGATGACCCCCGTATTATTCCAGCTTCCTCCATCTTTTTTACACGCACGTGCACGGTTCCTGCAGAAATAAGTAGTTTTTTTGCAATATCCGTAAAGGGGGTTCTGGTGTTATCTATTAACATATCCAAAATTTGGTGGTCTATTTCGTCTAATTTTACTTTACTCATCAGTATTTAATTTAAATGCAAAAATAACAAAATATCGAATTAAATGTAATAGAAGTGTCATTTTTATATGAAATGCGTAACAATTATGTGAAATAAAAAAAATATTCCATTTTATTTTAAGAGATTTAAGAGATTTGCTGTGTTTCGAATGGTCTCTAAATCCTTAATATCTAAGCAATTATATGTTTTGTGGCCATAAAATTGACTCAAATCCCCTATTATCTCCAAATTTGCCGCAAATTCTATTTTGTTTCCAACCAATGTTTCTACAAATAAAATACCTGCGCAATCTCCAGTCTGATAAGTGGAATTTACTTGGTCTATATTTTGTATGATTACGTCATAAAACAATTTATTGTTTTCTGGGATTTCAAAATAAGGAGTCAAAGTATTGGCCTCTATTTTATTCTTGGTTATTACACCAATAGCTTCCATCAGGGCGATAAATATATAGTATCGGGTTTGCTCTCGGTCGTAATCATTCGGATAATGTCCAGCCTCAAAAAGTAGGGTCGGCGTATTCAGCATCTGAAAGGCATCCCCAACGCAATTACTATTAAACCCATCATCATACCTACCCACCTGACCGGGAATCAACTTTTGTAATGCATTGTTCATAGCAACAATCAACTTCATAGCAATCCCTCTATTATCCGAAATACTCCTTTCGGGATCATTGGCAGGCGCCAAGAACGAAACTGTGGCTGGTTTGGCCGTGTTCCCTACGTTAAAAATAGTACGCTGATCATGTAGATTAAAACAATAATCTGGCTTAAAATCATCATATACCTCACGAAGAACTACACTTTCTGGCTGGGTTCTCTCTTGAGCGTCCCTATTTAAATCTACCAAATTCGCGTTAACTCTAGTATAGGCCAATGCGCCATCTGGATTTAATATTGGAATAACTTTTATAGTGCAGGCTTCCAAGATTTCGGCGGCAAGATCTGAACCTTCCTTCAAAAAATTAACCAAATCCAAAACCGCCTTTGTGGTGGTAGATTCGTTCCCGTGCATTTGCGACCACATTAGAATTCGTGTATTCCCCGATCCCAAACTAAGCGATTTAATAGTCCGACCTTCAACAGATTTCCCCCTTATAGATACAGGAAAAATAGGAGATACCGATTCTAAATATGGGTCTATATCCTGATTAGTGACAAGCCTCCCCTTGATTGAATTTACCTTAACAGCCTTATAATTATAGTCAAACATCTACTATCTGTATTACATATTGAACCACAAATATACTTTCAATTTAATTTACATTTGTAACTCACATGTTTACTTTTGTAAACATATTCAACCCTAATCATCCCTGTGAATTCGATTTTTAGCCAAAGATCTTAAGGTCTACATATCAAATATCTATTGTTTACATATATAATATTTATATTCAATACAATACATGTCATTATGTAAACTATTACTTCCATTATTTCTACTGCTTATCAGAAATTAAAATCGTTTTGTAATTTAAATTTCATTATTTTTGAGCCAATTAATTTACAATGCTAAACAACCCCGACTTTATAAAAAGAATGGATAGGATTCTTAAGTTTTACGACTTATCCGCATCTACCTTTGCCGATAAAATTGGAGTACAGCGATCAAGTATCTCCCATCTTTTATCAGGTAGAAACAAGCCAAGTTTAGAATTCGTGATGAAGGTTACAGCCTCCTTTCCCGAAGTGGATCTTCATTGGCTCATATACGGAAAAGGCAGCTTTCCCCATAAACCAAAAAACCCCACTCCCCCTCAAACCCAAATCACCAAACCCAACCTAGCGGAGGCCGATAAAAATCCTTTATCCAGTTCCAAGGAAATCGATAAAATAATAATCTTCTATTCCGACGGCAGCTTTAAGGCGTATACGGAAAAGTAAAAATCACCCCACTACACTAAAGGCCATTACCAGATTTGGACCATAGCACAGCTCACCCGGCCTCAATGCTTTCTTTAAGCCGAAGAATCCCTAGATTAAAGTTTAATTATGCTATTTTTGCAGCATTCTAAATGACAAATTCCTTTATTTCATATCATGATTAATAAAACTACTCTTGGCCTTGTAATCCTCCTGTTAACTGCAACAGCGTGCTATGAACCAGAACGCAATTGCACCGATTTTAAGAATGGTAAATTTTCCTTTACCGCAGAAATAGATGGGGTAGAACACACCACCATCTTTGAAAGAAACGATTCTATTGAAATTGATTACTTTGAAGGCAAAGTAGACAGCTCATCAGTTAGGTGGATCAACGACTGCGAGTACATTGTAAAAAAATTAAACCCCAAGAACATGGCGGAGGAGAAGTCTATCCACATGAAAATCCTAGCTACCACAAAAGAATCCTACACCTTTGAATACAGAGTAGTCGGAAGCCCAAATAGATCGGTAGGGACTGCAATAAAAGTAGAGTAACAAAGCAGTTACACCTGTACACACCAGTAACTTGAACCTTTGTAACCATACAGGCCAATTCCAAAAGCATAGCCAAATAGTATTATCACAAAATCAGAGGCGCCACAGCCTTTTTGATGGCAGTTGAGCACAATGCCACTCGCCAGCCTTAAAGATTCAGGAAATGCAGTGAAATTGACTTATCCTGGCATATTCAAACCAACCTACAGATCCTATTACAGCGATTTATTGGCACATGAACCCCTTCAAACTCCTTAAAGCTTCTACTCCCAGACCCAATACCACCAAAAGTCAATTGCACGTTTACCGCCTTACAGCTATAAACGCCATGTCAGGCCATAAAAAAACCCATCTAAAAGACGGGTTTTTATTTTATATCATTAAGATCAATTAACTAGGCCTACTTAAGGCGGCATTGGAATTCAACCGCTTTTCCTCCTCAAACAAACGCTGCAGCTGCTTTACAGTCAAGGTACTTCCGTCTGGACTCCATCCTGGGCGTCCAAAAATATATTTAAGGGTGTGGGAGAATTTTTTGGACTTTTTCACGTCGTTATAAATATCCTTAAACTCATGGGTAAGGATAACAATGGGATTATGAGAATCGGGAGCATGTGTAACACCATATTTTACATCAATACTATCATCCAGTTCTTTCCAGGTTCCGAATATTTTATCGAATATATTTAAAAACCCACCGTGGTTCTTATCCAAATACTCCAGATTCTGCGCATGGTGCACTTGGTGCATGGTATGGGTGTTGAAAATCTTTTCTAAAAATCCTAATTTAGGCACATATACTGTGTGCAGCTGAAATTGCCATAACGCCTCAATTCCCAGACACACTACAACCATTTCTGGTGGAAAACCAAGTGCTGGCATCCACATATAAAAAAATGGCTTATAGAGGATAGTGAACCATCCGTTTCGGACTGCTGTACCCAAGTTAAAATTATCCGAGGAATGGTGGACTATATGCGCCGCCCACAAAATACGCACCTCATGATTGGCTCTATGAAACCAGTAGTACGTAAAATCGTCCGCCAACTGACATAACAACCAGATATACCAAACATAGCCAAAAGAAGCATACCCAAGTATATTGGTCCTTACCCCATCGGTAATTGGATTAAACAATTCATAGGTAAACTCGAAAATAACAATAGCAGAAACAACCTTGATTAGTGGAGCTATTATCGCTGAACCCACACCCATAAAACCACTTGCTGCTAAATCTTTCCAATTGTACAACTTATCGTCACCATGCGTTTTACTATAAGTCAGTTCAAGTAATATAAATGCGATAAAACAGGGCACTCCATAGATCAGGGGGTTGGTAAAATCCATATATAATTCAATTTATTGTAAAGATATGACAATGAGATGTGGATTCTTAAAAAACCACATCAATTAACAATTTTAAGTGATAATTATTAAAAAATATTGTTAAAGCGACATTCGTCACTGTTAATGTTTATTTATTTCGACTCTTTAATAATTCATTTTGTTCTCTCATCAGTTTTTCCATATTAGACAATAGTTCTATATTTTTAGGAGTGGCCACTTCCTTATTTTTGGGGTCTTCGCCCTTGGACTTGAATCTATTAATAAACTTGACGACCACGAAAATTGTCAAGGAAATAATGAGAAAATCCACCAAAACCTCAATTAATGCCCCATAACCTATAGCAACCTCCTCCATTTCCCCGCTAGCTTCCCTTAAAACATATTGTTTATCGGAAAAATGCACGTCATTGGTCAATAGGGACAAGGGCGGCATTATCACGTTGGTGACCAGAGTGCTTACCACTTTATTAAAGGCTGTTCCAATAATAACCCCTACAGCCATATCTATCATATTCCCTTTAACGGCAAACTCCTTAAATTCTTTATAAAACTTCGTCATCCCCTAAAAAAAGTTGCTTTAAAAAAGTTTGATTTGCCCTTCATCATCATCTTCTGCTGGCTTATCTAAATCATCACCCTTCCCCTTCTCAATGTTTTTATTTGGTACGCTGGTGTCTTCTGATGCTGGTTCCCCCACATCCTCCGCATCTACCACTTCAATTTCCGTAGGCTTATGCTCCTCTGGCTCTTCATATGGGATCGGGTCTAGAATATTTATATTTTTCACCTTATCGGAGGTCAATTGATTCCCTAAAGCTTTGATTCCCTTAACCGATATAAACTCCTCTAATTCAATGATTTGACTAGGTTTCACCTCTTTTCCCCTTGGCTTAACAAACTCCAGTTCTATTACTGGCTTCCAATCTGTAGTCACCAATTCTAAATACGATTTCTGATGTTCTGAAATAAACTTCTCCTCCTTGTTTTCGGTTTCTATCAAAAAGCGCTTTACATAAAATCGCTCTTTTTCACCTTCGTAATACACTGCTGACAATGGCTTGTTAGGATTCCATTTTTCCAGCACTAGCATATCATCATCAAAATGAGTGGATAGATTGGGAGTAAAGGTTTTTACTATTCCTTTTTGGGTTGCCACCAACAGCATATCATCACCTCTAAACTCACCCAGCAATTCTCCTCGTCCATCAACATTCAATCTTCGCACCACCTCGTCGAACCAAATTTTTCGCGGTTTCAAGGTTGAAACCCCTTTTTCCTTCAATTCTATGCGCTTAACGGAGTATTTAGTTACCACGTTTCCTTTAGAGGCCCTACCCTTGATCAACACATCGGCAAAATCAATGTCCCATTTAATTTTTTTAATACTCCCTACCTGCCTCAGCAAGACCGTAATCACCTCTGCCTCCCCGTTTGGATTGGCTGAAAAATACAAAATCTCCGAATGGGGCTTACCAACGGTAAGGTCGTACATCTTATCCCTAGTGACACTGGTTACATTAAATCTTTTAATATAGCTAGGACCACCTTTACCATCTTTATAGATCATATTATAAATGGTTCGCTTGTCCTTTTTCTTAAACACCGCGACATGAATAATATTTTTACCTACAAAAATCTTGCTCTCTACCTTGGAAACCATCATTTTTCCATCACCGGTAAATACAATAATATCATCTATATCACTACAATCCGTTACATATTCATCCCGCTTTAAAGAAGTACCTACAAACCCCTCCTCCCTATTTACAAATAGTTTTGTGTTGCGGATGACCACCTTAGTAGCCTCTATATCATCAAAAATTCGGATTTCCGATTTCCGTTCCCTGCCTTTTCCATACTTTTCCTTAAGCGACCTAAAGTAGGCAATCGCAAAATCGATCAAATTTGCCAAATGGTGTTTAATCTCAGCAATTTTTTCTTCTAAGCTATCTAGGTATTGCTGCGCCTTGTCCAAGTCGAATTTAGAAATTCTTTTAATCCTGATTTCCGTCAGCCTCACAATATCATCTTCCGTAACTGCTCGCTTCAAATGCTTGGTAAATGGCGCTAGGCCTTTATCAATCGCTGCGATTACTCCTTCCCAGGTCTCCTCCTCTTCAATGTCTCGATAAATCCTATTCTCAATGAAAATTCGCTCCAAAGAAGCAAAATGCCATTGCTCCTCCAATTCCTTCAGCTGTATTTCTAGCTCTTCCTTTAATAATATTACCGTATAATCAGTAGAGCGCTCTAGCATTTCGGTCACTCCTATAAAGAGCGGCTTATTGTCCTCAATAATACACCCTAAGGGCGATATTGAATATTCGCATGAGGTAAAGGCATACAGGGCGTCTATCGTTTTATCCGGAGAAATCCCATTGGGTAAATGAACTAAAATCTCTACATCGGCAGCTGTATTATCTTCAATTTTCTTGATTTTAATTTTTCCTTTTTCATTTGCTTTAAGGATGGTATCAATTAAAGAAGAAGTGTTTGTCCCATAGGGTATCTCGTTAATAACCAGTGTGTTTTTATCGAGCTGATGAATTCTGGCCCTTACCCTTATTTTTCCCCCACGTAGTCCATCGTTGTAATTACTAATGTCAATGATACCAGAGGTAGGGAAGTCGGGATAAATGGTAAAACGCTGTCCTTTTAAATGCTTAATCGAAGCATCTATCAATTCTATGAAATTATGAGGCAACACTTTTGTTGAAAGTCCTACTGCAATTCCTTCTGCACCTTGCGCTAACAATAGCGGAAATTTCACTGGGAGGTTAACGGGCTCTCTTTTTCTTCCGTCGTAGGACTGCTGCCATTCCGTGATCTTTGGACTAAACACCACTTCTAAAGCAAACTTAGTGAGACGCGCTTCAATATACCTTGATGCCGCCGCACTATCTCCAGTCAGTATATTTCCCCAGTTTCCTTGGGTATCGATCAGCAGTTCCTTTTGTCCAATTTGAACCATTGCATCAGCAATACTGGCATCCCCATGCGGATGATACTGCATGGTATGTCCAACTACATTAGCCACTTTATTATACCTACCGTCATCCAATTCCTTCAAGGCGTGCATAATCCTTCTTTGAACTGGCTTAAAACCGTCCTCTATAGCAGGTACCGCACGCTCCAAAATTACATAGGACGCATAATCAAGGAACCAGTCCTTGTACATCCCTGTCACCTTGGTCAAGGTATCTTTAGATTCTTCGGTGTTGTCTTGTGGTATTTGGTTCAGATCTCCATTCTCTTCCATAAAGAAAGATTCGTATTAGGTTGGTTTATAATTAGTTTTCCTCTAATAGGTCAACTTCTACTTTAAGATTTTTTATAATAAATTCTTGTCGATCAGGGGTGTTTTTCCCCATATAAAACTCCAGCATGCTCTCTATGGAGATGGACTTATCCAGCATTACAGGTTCCAGTCTAATATCCTCCCCAATAAAATGCTTGAATTCGTCCGGGGAGATTTCACCCAACCCTTTAAATCTTGTAATCTCGGGCTTACCGGTTAATTTCTCTATCGCTTGCAGCTTTTCTTCATTACTATAGCAGTAATAAGTGTCCTTTTTATTACGAACACGGAAAAGTGGGGTCTGCAATATATACAAATGATTTTCCTTTATTAGTTCGGGAAAGAACTGAAGGAAAAAAGTAATCAACAATAATCGAATATGCATTCCATCCACATCTGCATCGGTAGCGATTACGATTTTGTTATACCTTAAATCTTCCAAGGACTCCTCAATATTCAATGCCGCTTGTAGCAAATTGAACTCCTCATTTTCATAGACTATTTTTTTGGACATCCCATAGGAATTCAATGGCTTTCCACGTAAACTGAACACCGCTTGGGTATTTACATCCCTAGATTTGGTAATAGAGCCTGATGCCGAATCCCCTTCCGTAATAAACAAAGTACTTTCTAAACAACGAGGATTTTTGGAATCTGCCAAATGCACCCTACAATCCCGTAATTTTTTATTGTGTAGACTGGCTTTTTTAGCCCTGTCCTTGGCTAATTTCCGAATTCCGGATAATTCCTTTCTCTCCCGCTCTGCCTGCATGATCTTACGCTGCAGCTTTTCAGTCGTGTCAGGGTTCTTGTGAAGAAAATTATCCAATTGGGTCCCCACAAAATCGTTTATATAAGTCCTTACGGTAGGAAGGTCTCCCCCCATTTCCGTAGATCCTAATTTTGTTTTGGTCTGACTCTCAAAAATAGGTTCCATCACCTTAATGGCAATGGCCGAAATGATGGATTTCCTAATATCTGAAGCCTCATAATTCTTTCCATAAAAATCGCGGACCGTTTTTACGATCGCCTCTCGAAAGGCTGCCTGATGCGTTCCACCCTGAGTGGTATTTTGTCCGTTTACAAAAGAATGGTATTCCTCACTGTATTGGGTCTTACTATGGGTCAGCGCAATTTCGATATCAACACCCTTTAAGTGGATAATTGGATATGTCAGGTCATCAATACTATTATTGTCTTCCAATAAGTCCTTTAAACCGTTTTCCGAATGAAATTTCTCGCCATTAAAAAGTATGGTAAGTCCCGGATTTAGGTACACATAGAACTTGAGCATGCGTTCTACATACTCGTTCCTATACTTATATTTTTTAAAGATGGCCTCATCAGGGGTAAAGCTCACCTTAGTCCCTTTGCGCTTGGAGGTATCCTCGGGACCAATTTCAGCAACTAAATTCCCCTGGTTAAATTCAGCGGTCTTCAGTTTATTCTCCCTAGAAGATTCTACCTTAAAATAGCTGGAAAGTGCATTTACCGCCTTGGTACCCACCCCATTCAATCCTACCGATTTTTTAAATGCCCGAGAGTCGTATTTACCCCCTGTATTCATTTTGGAGACCACATCTACCACCTTCCCCAAAGGAATACCACGACCAAAATCCCTAACATTTACCACGTTGTCTCGGATCCCAATCTCGATTGTTTTTCCGGACCCCATCACAAACTCATCTATACAGTTGTCTATCACCTCTTTCAGGAGGATATAGATCCCATCGTCTGCCGAGGAACCGTCCCCCAGCTTCCCAATGTACATACCAGGGCGTAACCGGATATGCTCTTTCCAATCTAACGAACGTATGTTATCTTCTGTATACTGGGTGTTTTCAGACATTTTTAGGGCTTTAAGCGCAAGTGTCGCTAATATAGCAAGTGTTATAAAAAGATAAAACCCTTAGCCGTTAAAGTAATTAACAATAACAGCTAAAGTTTTGTTGATAGCAAGGGAAACTCTGGTAAAATAGAAAAATTTAATAAAATCACCCTTACTTTATAATCAATTGCCGCAACACTCGACCATTATAATAAAAAAATTCCATCTTTCCGAGGAGATCACATCAATCTTAGCCAAGTTGACTAAATAATACCTATTCAATCCCTACGCCTGCCTACAAATAGTTTAAATGGGGCACTTTAAATAATGGACACCAGAATGTACTGCAACCCATCATGAAAAAATAACGGTGCTGCGGTTTAGTAAATCCGTTGAATTATACATTAAATCGGAAATGCATAACATCTCCATCCTTAACAATATACTCCTTTCCCTCTACCCTCATTTTCCCTGCTTCCTTAACTTTGGCTTCACTTCCAAAGGAAACAAAATCGTCATAAGCAATGACCTCTGCCCTTATAAATCCTTTCTCAAAATCAGTGTGAATAACCCCTGCAGCCTGTGGAGCGGTAGCTCCTACAGGAATGGTCCAGGCGCGGACTTCCTTTACCCCTGCGGTAAAATAAGTTTCCAATTCCAAAAGTTTATAGGCACTTCGAATCAGTTTAGCCGAACCTGGTTCAGTAAGTCCTAGGTCCTCCAAAAAAAGTTGTCGTTCCTCATAGCTTTCCAATTCGGTAATATCGGCTTCGGTACCCACTGCTAAAAAGATAACTTCAGCATTTTCCTTAGCCACGGCCGCCTTAACTTTTTCTACATAAGCATTACCGGTAATTGCAGCGTCCTCATCTACATTACAAACGTACATCACAGGCTTATCTGTAATAAATTGTAATGGTTTTACGAATTCGATCCGATCTTCCTTGGATATATCCAAAGCACGAATGGAAGTACCTGTTTCCAATCCTGCCTTTATTTTTAGAAGTACTGCCTCTTCCTTTTGTGCTTCCTTATTGCCGGTTTTGGCTGCACGCTTCACCTTTTCAAGTTTTTTATCAACGGTCTCCAAATCCTTTAATTGTAATTCCATATCAATAGTCTCCTTATCCCTAATTGGATCTATGGAGCTGTCCACATGCACAATATTATCATTATCAAAACAGCGAAGTACGTGCAAAATAGCATCCGTTTCTCGAATATTACCCAAGAATTGGTTCCCCAAGCCCTCACCTTTGCTAGCACCTTTCACCAATCCTGCAATATCTACGATCTCTACGGTGGCAGGCAATACCCTTTCTGGATTTACAAGCTCCTCCAATTTTTCCAAACGGGCGTCCGGTACGTTCACTACCCCAATATTGGGCTCAATTGTACAAAATGGAAAATTAGCACTTTGTGCCTTGGCATTGGACAAACAATTAAAAAGAGTTGATTTACCTACATTGGGCAATCCTACGATACCTGCTTTCATGGTTTTAATAAATTATAAGGAAGGAACAAAGCAATAGCGCTTACTTTCCTGCCTTTTTTAACAGCGGCAAAGATACTATTTCTAAGACTTCCCGTGTCAATTTTACCGATTATAAATCAGGGAAAAGATAAATTCATTACTTTTAAATATAACAATCAAATCAATCCTTATGAAACCACTCGGATTATTAACATTGATTACAATGTTCAGCTTATCTCTTCTAACGGCCCAAATCTCCATAAAGGGTACAGTTACTGATCAGGATGGCCTTCCTCTAGTTGGGGTGAACATTGTAGAAAAGGGCACAACAAACGGTACATCGACTGATTTTAATGGAAACTATCAGATCTCTGTATTTGATAATGCAACCCTAATATTTAGCTATATTGGCTATAACACCATGGAAGAGCCCATGTCTGGCAGGCAGACCATTAACGTTTCCATGACTGAGGGCATGTTGCTAGACGAGGTTCAATTAGTAGGCTCTAGAAGTCCAAAAAGAACGGCTACTGACACTGCGGTACCCGTAGATGTAATAGACATTGCAGAGGTGACGACCCAAAGTGGCCGCGTAGAGGTTAATGAACTCCTACAATATGCCGCGCCCTCTTTCAACGCAAACAAACAATCTGGATCCGATGGAGCAGATCATATAGATCCTGCTACATTAAGAGGTTTGGGACCTGATCAGACCTTGGTACTGATCAACGGAAAAAGAAGGCATCAATCTTCGCTGATCAATATCTTTGGCACCAAAGGTAGAGGAAATACGGGCACCGATTTAAATGCCATTCCAGCTTCAGCGATAAAAAGAATTGAAATATTAAGGGATGGTGCGGCTGCACAATACGGCTCTGATGCCATTGCAGGGGTCATCAACATCGTCCTAAAGGACAATACGGACGAGGTAAGCGGTTTTATTACATATGGTGCCTACAACACCAATGCCCAAGGCGATTTCCCGGCGGGTACCCCAAATACGGATGGTAACAGATTGGATACCGATAAGGATGGTAATGCCATAGGAAGCGATAAAAGTTTGGACGGCGGATCGGTAAAAGCAGGAATAAATTTTGGGACGGCCATTGGTAGCGATGGTGGTTATATAAACGTCACCACCGAATATCTGAAGAAAAATAAGACTTTAAGGCCAGGGTTCGATTTTAGGAGGGGTTTTGGGGAAGCGGCCATTCAGGGCTTCAACCTAATGGTAAACGCCTCGGTACCCCTTTCAGAAAACTCCGATTTCTATGTTTTTGGAGGTAGAAATTACCGGGATACAGATGCTTATGCCTTTACCAGAAATGATGGTAATAGGGTTATACCCACTATATACCCCAATGGCTTTAACCCCAGGATCACCTCGAATATTATAGACAATTCACTTTCTGCAGGTTTTAGGACAGCACTGGAGAATGGTTGGAAATTAGATATTAGCAACACCTATGGAAAGAACAGTTTTCATTATTTCATAAAAGGCACCTTAAATGCATCACTGGAAGAGGTTTCCCCCACCGATTTTGACGCAGGGGGCCATAATTTGACACAGAACACGATGAATTTGGATTTTTCCAAATATTACAGTGATGTATTAGAGGGAATGAACCTAGCGTTCGGTGCAGAATACCGGACGGAAAATTTTATTATTTTTGCTGGAGAGGAAGGTACTTGGGGCACTTATGACATAAACGGACTTTTAATTACCGACCCCACCAATCAAACCCAACCGACAGATCCGGGTAGTGGCGAACTACGTCCCGGCGGTTCCCAAGGCTTCCCTGGATACGGACCTGCCAACGAAGTAGATCGCGGCAGGAGCAACTTATCACTTTATGCTGACGGGGAATTTGAATTTACAGAAACATTTCTTTTAAGTGCCGCGGCGAGATTTGAGAATTTTAGCGATTTTGGTAGTACCGTGAACGGAAAATTGGCGGCACGCCTAAAAGCATCGGACAATGTGAATATCCGTGGCTCGGTAAGTTCTGGATTTAGAGCCCCTTCCTTGGCCCAAATCTATTACAACCTACGTTTTACCAATTTTATAGGTGGGGTTGCCGTGGATCAATTACTATCCCCAAATAATAGTCCCGTTACGGCCTCTTTTGGTATTGGACCATTAAAAGAAGAGAAAGCCATTAACGCAGGACTGGGATTTACAGCAACTCTCGGCGATTTCACCGCTACTATAGACGGCTATTACATAAAGGTTGATGACCGTATTGTCCTTACCGGGAATTTTGATGCACCACAAATTCCCAATGTGGAAGCGGCACAATTCTTTGTAAATGGGGTTGACACTAAAACCACCGGATTAGACATTGTACTGGCTTGGCAGAAAAGCTTTGATGACAACAGATTGTCAGCCACCTTTACCGGGAATATAAATGAAATGAAGATCGATAAGGTAAACAATGGCAATCTAGACGCGGAAACTTTCTTTGGAGAAAGGGATAAGGGATTCCTCTTGGCTTCCGCCCCAAAAAGTAAGTTTACCTTAAATATGAACTACAGTAAAGACAAGTTTAATGTTGGATTGGGCCTTACTCATTTCAGCAAGGTAGACCTATTGGATTATCAAATGCTGGAGCCTACCTCAGATTACGACAGCTTTCAAGACAAAATCAATCAGGCTACGGATACCTATGAAAACAAACTGGTGACCGATCTAGTTTTTGGTTACCAATTGGCCCAAGGCCTAAAATTAAATGTTGGTGCCAATAACCTTTTCAATATATATCCTGACCAACAAGACGATTGGGTAGAGGGTGGCGGATATTGGGACTCAGTACAAATGGGCTTTGGAGGCGCTTATTACTTCGCCAAAGTGGGCTTTAGCTTTTAAACCTTACTAAATTGGTTTAAAAAATGTACGATCCCCCGTTACCTAAATAAAAAAGACCTGTCAGATTCAAAATCTGACAGGTCTTTTAGTTTACAAGAGTTATAAAAAACTCCCATTTTCATTATTGGTATATTCCCAATAACGGCTTCCCCCTAATCGGGGTGCATAAAACGCTGCTTGCCCAATAGCTCTTCTTCTGTTTCTACATGGCTATCATCTGGCACACAACAATCTACAGGGCATACTGCAGCACATTGTGGCTCATCATGGAAGCCTTTGCACTCTGTACATTTATCAGGAACAATAAAATAGATCTCATCACTGACAGGCTCTTGTGACTCGTCTGCATCTACCTCCTTACCATTTGGAAGTTTAACTTTCCCTTTTAAAAGGGTCCCATCACTATACCGCCAATCATCTGCTCCTTCATAAATTGCTGTATTAGGACACTCAGGTTCACAAGCTCCACAATTTATGCATTCATCTGTTATTATAATTGCCATATTTTCTAATTCTTTTATGCTGATTTAAATTCAGTATCAATACTTTTGTACAAATGTAAAGCCTAATAAAATCTTTTACAAATATAATGACCGAGCACGCACTTAGATTAAATGCTTTTGTTAAACTTGGCAGTTTTTTCAAGGATTACTGCGAATATGCAAAAAAGAATCCACAATTAGACCTCAAACCAAATCCGTGGTTCAAAACTTTTGATGAAACCATCACATTGGCCGGACACAAAAATGGATGGTTTACACCCGAAAATATCCTCTTTAGTATAGAGAATTGGGGGGACCTACTTAGTCGTGAAAGATTGACTGATTGGCTATCTCCATATGACCTTAATAAAAATTCACCCAAATCCGTGGCAGTGATCATGGCCGGAAATATTCCTCTGGTCGGATTTCATGATTTTTTATGTACTCTTATTAGCGGAAACAGGGCAATACTAAAACTTTCTTCCAATGACAAGGTGTTATTGCCTTTTGTTTGCAGTTATTTAGTAGAAATGGAACCTAGCCTAAAAGATGATATCGTTTTTGCTGATGGTAGATTGGAGCATTTTGATGCGGTAATTGCCACTGGAAGTGATAATACTTCGAGATATTTTGAACATTATTTTGGAAAAAAATCTAATATAATCCGTAAAAACCGTAATTCGGTAGCCGTTTTAACAGGCCGCGAATCCGAAGCGCAATTAAGAGCATTGGGGGAGGATGTTTTTAGGTACTATGGCCTTGGGTGCAGAAGTGTTTCCAAACTGTTTGTTCCTAAAGACTACAATTTCGATTCTTTTTTTAAAGCCGTTTTTCCATTCAATTCAATATTGGAACAGGCAAAATACGCCAATAACTACGATTACAACAAAGCGGTGTACCTTATGAGCTTATTTAAAATTTTGGAAAATGGTTTTCTAATGCTCAAGGAAGATACAAACTACGCCTCCCCTATTGCCACTTTGTTTTACGAACCATACGATTCCATAGAGGAATTAAAAATTCGCTTAAGAAATGATAGTGATAGATTGCAATGTATTGTAGCAGATGGACTTATGGAAGATGAAATTCCATTTGGACAAACCCAAAAACCCGCGTTAACGGCTTATGCAGACAATATGGATACTGTTGAATTCTTGTTGAAAATTTAATAGAAGATTTTGCAGCCCCTATTGCTTTCGTCTTGAAATATTCATGACCTTTAAACGCTCGAAAATAAAATTGAATCTAAATTCAACAGCAAAAAATAAGAAACAATAAAAAATGAAAAAACATAATTTTAGCGCAGGACCTTGCATTCTCCCACAGGAGGTTATAATTAAGGCTTCGGAGGCAGTTCTAGATTTTAACGGCCAGGGACTCTCCTTAATAGAAATTTCTCATAGGAGTAAAGATTTTGTGGAAGTAATGGACAAGGCGCGTTCCCTAGCATTGGAATTGTTAGACCTACAAGGGAAGGGTTATCAGGCTCTATTCCTGCACGGTGGTGCCAGTATGGAGTTTTTAATGGTGGCGTACAATTTATTGGAAAAAAAAGCAGGATATCTCAATACCGGAACATGGAGTGACAAAGCCATTAAAGAGGCTAAGCTTTTTGGAGAGGTAATTGAAGTTGGCTCTTCGAAAAGTGAAAATTTTAATCATATCCCCAAGGGCTATACTATCCCAACCGATCTAGATTATCTTCATTTGACCTCTAACAATACCATTTTTGGAACCCAGATCAAAAAATTCCCCAAAACTGCGTCTCCATTAGTCTGCGACATGAGTTCAGACATCTTTTCTAGGCAACTCGATTTTTCGCAATTCGACCTAATTTATGCTGGCGCACAAAAAAACATGGGTCCAGCTGGTACCACTTTGGTGGTTATTAAAGAAGACATTCTGGGTAAGGTTTCCAGGAAAATTCCGTCTATGTTAAACTATAAAGTACACATAGAAAAGGAAAGCATGTTTAATACTCCCGCGGTTTTCCCAATATATGTGTCCATGTTGACTTTGGAATGGTTGAAGAACTTGGGGGGTATTACTGCCATTGAGGAAATAAACGAGAAAAAGGCTCGACTTTTGTATTCGGAAATCGATTTAAATCCTTTGTTCAATGGCTATGCCAAAAAGGAGGATCGATCACTTATGAATGCCACCTTCACCTTGACCGAGGATAAGCTTAAGAACGTTTTTGATGAGATGTGTAGGGAAGCAGGTATTAGTGGTATAAATGGGCACCGATCCGTTGGTGGTTACAGGGCCTCTATGTACAATGCCCTACCCTTGGAAAGCGTGGGTACCCTTGTAGATGTTATGAGTGAACTGGAGAGAAAAGGGTAGTACCTCCCTCTCATTTCAACAACTACCTAGGAATTTTAATAATAAAAAAAAATCCCCCACCAAGTTAGCGGAACGGGGCTAGAACAGGAAACATGAAAGTATTAGCAAACGACGGAATATCAAAAAGCGGTAAAGAAAACTTGGAAAAGGCTGGATTTGAAGTGCTAGCCATCCGTGTAGCACAGGAGCAGCTTATTCCTTACATCAATGAAAATGAGGTAACAGTTCTCTTGGTTAGGAGTGCAACACAGGTAACCAAAGAAGTACTGGATAAATGTCCCACCCTAAAGATTATAGGTCGTGGTGGGGTAGGTATGGACAACATTGAGGTAGAATATGCAAAATCTAAAGGCCTGCATGTCATTAACACCCCGTCAGCATCCTCCTCATCGGTAGCTGAACTGGTCTTTGCCCACTTATTCACAGGAGTCCGTTTTCTACATGATGCCAATAGAAACATGCCCTTGGAAGGGGACAGTAATTTTAGCAAACTAAAGAAAGCCTATGCCAACGGCATGGAACTTAGGAACAAGACCATAGGAATTATCGGTTTTGGAAGAGTTGGTTTAGAAACCGCAAGAATAGCACTAGGTTTGGGCATGAAAGTACTATTTGTTGATCCTTTAATGGATACAGCATCGGTAACCGTTCCTTTTTTTGATGGTAGGTCTATTTCCTTTGAACTTCATGGAACAACATTGGATCAATTATTAAAAACTTCGGATTTTATAAGTTTACATGTACCCGCTCAAAATTCATATATCATTGGTAAAAAAGAATTTGAACTGATGAAAAATGGGGTTGGTATCATTAATGCTGCCCGTGGTGGCGTAATGGACGAGGTTGCTTTGGTAGAAGCATTGGAAAGCGGGAAGGTAGCCTTCGCAGGCTTGGATGTTTTTGAATCAGAGCCCATTCCGGAAATAAGGATATTGATGCATCCAGACATATCCCTAACACCTCATATAGGTGCTGCAACTGCAGAGGCACAAGATCGCATAGGGCTAGAGTTGGCGACCCAGATAATTGCACTGTACAATTAATAAATAAGTAAATAAACGGGAAATCTACTTTTTTTTGTAAATTGTATTAAAACGAATATTAACGATAAAAATCATTTGCAAGATGTCAGGATTATTGGATTTATTGAATAGCCCAATGGGTAAACAGTTGATTAGCGGAGTTGCCAGTCAAACTGGGCAACCAGAAAACAAAACTGCGGATGTTTTGAGTATGGCCATGCCCTTACTTTTGGGAGCTATGAAAAAGAACGCTTCCTCTCCCCAGGGTGCAGATGGACTTTTAAGTGCACTATCTTCCAAACATGATGGAGGTATTCTAGATAATCTAGGCGGATTGTTTGGTGGAGGTGTAGATCAAAACGTTATTAAAGACGGGGAAGGAATCCTTGGTCATGTATTTGGCAACAAACAGGCTAATGTAGAAAATGCCCTTAGTCAAAAATCAGGTTTGGATGCGGGATCTGTAGCCCAGATTCTAAAAATTGCGGCTCCATTAGTAATGGCTTACCTAGGAAAACAAAAGGCCCAAGGCGATGTTAAGGATGCCAACGGCTTAAATACCTTATTGGGAAGTATGTTGGGTGGTCAGCCAGATCAGAACAGAAGTTTAATTACAACCTTGTTGGATGCCGATGGAGATGGAAGTGTATTGGACGATGTTGCGGGAATGGTCATGGGTGGCAATAAAAAGAAAGGTGGCCTTGGCGGAATGCTAAGTGGACTATTCGGAAAATAAGAGTTTTAACAAAATTTAAGCAAAGCCATTTGTAATCACAAATGGCTTTTTTGTATCTTAATAGTATGAAAAAGATCCCGTTATATGTAGGAATGTTAGTTTTTTTGTTATCCCTGTCTATTTCTGGCTGTGGCGGGGCAAAACAAGTTAATGCAGTTTCTGATGATGAAAAATTAGCTTTTGCAAAAACTGTAGGAGACACCATCTCCATTGCTGACGAAAAAACGGAATACGAGATACTAATCATAGAGCCAGGATTCGACTTTTGGCTGCAAAGTATCGCCAAACCTGAAGGGTATTATTCGCAATCCTTCCTGGAAAATAGGAATCAACTTTATGTGACTGAATGGAACATAAGGGCTTCCCAACCATTCTCCTACGATCCTAACCTTTATGAATTACGTATCGATTATGATCCACATATCGAT
Source organism: Arenibacter antarcticus (assembly GCF_041320605.1). Taxonomy (NCBI): domain Bacteria; kingdom Pseudomonadati; phylum Bacteroidota; class Flavobacteriia; order Flavobacteriales; family Flavobacteriaceae; genus Arenibacter; species Arenibacter antarcticus. The sequence goes on along the minus strand of NZ_CP166679.1, from coordinate 3,706,158 downwards.
TATGGCTATGAAGTAAATTATAAACTGTATAATTACTTCATATATTTTCAACGCAAATACAATCAACGTTTAGGACCCTTTGTTCCCCGCATTTAAAAACTTATATTTGCCAGCGATTATCAAGATGTATGAAGAAATTAAAAGAACGTTGGGGAGTATCCTCTAATTTGCAATTGGTCATAATCTTTGTGGTTTTTTCCGTTACTGGCTCTTCTGCAGTATATATAGCAAAGCCTTTCCTTCAATTAATCGGTTTACAACGTGATAGTTTTTCCCCAGATTTTATTTGGGGTGGATTGACTTATCTAGTCATCAGGATTATGCTGATCTTTCCTTTTTACCAAATACTTTTAGTTATTTATGGCTGGCTCTTTGGTCAGTTTAAGTTTTTCTGGGAATTCGAAAAAAAGATGCTCAACAGAATAGGTTTGGGCTTTATTTTTAAATAAATTATACTTTTATTAACAGCCCTTATCCATGGATAGGGATAGATTTGAACCGTGAACTTATTCCGTGGACATATCTTAACCTTTCTCTCCATTGTCATGCTGGCGTTTTTTGCCTTGCCCGCCAGTTTTAAAATTGTACACGCTGTATTTGAACACCATAACTTTGTGTGTAAGGAAAAGGGCAAACTCCATATCCATGAAGTGGAATTGGAGTGTGAATTTGACAAATTCAATATTTCACATTTTATATTTCCAGAATATTTAGGTGTCAATGACACTAATTGGACTATAAAAACGGTGAAAATCCTTAACTTCTACCAGTTTTTAAGTAAATACCAAAAATTACACTTCTTCCTTCGGGGTCCCCCTACCCTACTATAACAAGCTTATAGTTTAAGTATTACCGATAAGTTACAATGGCTCCCGTATTAGAAACATTGTTTACTGAGTGTTAATTGTAATCCTGTGATCTGCGAAACATCATTAGTATCTGTTGCACTTGTAAAGGTGCAATACATCGGTTAAAAAATATAAGCTACCAAAATAGAATTGGTTTTAAACCTTATCCATTTCGGCATCTATACAAGCTTTCCCTATAAACAACCATAAACTTTAATTGGAAGCATAGGAAATTATTGGAACATGTAGTAATATTTGGATGAACGGAATATTATTATACTTTAATGAGAAATCGCAATAATTACCCGAAACCTCAATTCTATAAATGATACAATATCAAATTATTACAATTACTCAAACTTATAAAATGAGCATGGTCGAAAATACCAATAGAAGATATGCAAACCCGACTATCGTCAGGTAATTTTATGCCCGAGGCAGACATAGTGAAAGTACCCCGTACTGAGCACAGTCGAAGTATAACAATTAAAAAACAATAAATACTTACAGATGAAAAATATATTATTGTCATTGCTCTCCAGCATGGCAGTCTTTACCACCTATTCACAAAATACCCTTAGCGGAAGAATAACCGACAGGTCTACCAACGAACCCTTGGAGCAAGTTTCCGTTTACTTTCCTGATTTGGAAAAAGGGACTATTACCAATGAAAACGGAAGTTTCACAATAGGCAAATTACCTCCTGGCATTTATAAAGTGGTAGCTTCTTATATTGGATTCCAGAGCTTTACTCAGAATATCACCTTACAACAAGGGAAAAACCGACTCAACATTGCACTTTCCCCCAGCGCCATAGAAATGGAGGAGGTAATTGTATCTACCCCCTTTCATAAATTGCAACGCGATAACGTAATGAAGGTGGAGTTTGCTAAAATAGCTACCCTTAAATCTAAAGGCCCCCCTACCTTAATAGAGGGAATTGGAAAAATTCCAGGTGTTGGGGTTGTTTCTACTGGTGTAGGGATTGGAAAACCAGTAATTAGAGGACTAACTTCCAACAGAGTCTTGGTTTATACCCAGGGAATCCGATTGGAAAATCAACAATTTGGGGCAGAACACGGCCTTGGTGTCAACGAAGCGGGTATAGAGAGCGTAGAGGTGATTAAAGGTCCCGCTTCCCTACTCTATGGTTCCGATGCCATGGGAGGAGTACTTTACTTAAATCCTGAAAAATTTTTGACGCCGAATAGTACGGAAGGGGATGTAAATCTAAGCTATAACTCAAATACCCAAGGAATAACAAGTAATGTAGGAGTTAGATCATCTGGAGAAAAATTAAGGTTTTTAGCTAGAGCAGCTACTAATAACCATATAGACTATACCGGAGGAGATGGAAATAAAGTAACCAATTCTAGATTCAATGAAAAGGACCTTAAAATGGGTGTGAGCTACCAAAATACGATCTTTAAAAGTGAAATAAGGTATAACTACAACCAATCTAACCTAGGAATACCTGAAACTATTGGGACCCAAACAACCTCTAGAACACCAGAATTGCCGTACCAAAAAATTAACAATCATATTTTGAGCTCAAAATCCAAGATATTTTTTGAAAACACTAGTTTGGACCTTACCCTTGGATATATCGGCAATTTCCGAAAGGAATTTGAAGATCACCACCATGATGAAAATGAAACAGATCCTGATAACGGGGAAGAGGAACATTCAGAGGCAGCTTTGGATATGAAACTCAATACCTTTAATTACAATATATTATACCTACTACCCAAATGGGGGAAATCTGAAACTATTGTTGGAATCCAAGGTATTCATCAGACCAATGCCAATTTTGGGGAAGAAATTTTAATTCCTGATGCTACTACCAACGATGTTGGAGTTTTGGGAACTACTCATTTTCACCTTAACGAGAACAACGATTTTCAATTTGGGTTGCGTTATGATTATCGAAAAATAGCCGGAAAGGCTTATGGAATTTTAGGTGAAGAAGGATATATTGCTGATTTGGATCGTGATTTTAGCAGTTTTAATGGCGCATTCGGTTACAAAAACAATATTTCCAAACAGATTACTGCACGTATCAATGTGGCTACAGGGTTTAGGGCACCTAATTTAGCGGAGCTTACCTCCTACGGTGGCCATTCTGGGGCGAATAGGTTTGAAATTGGAAATGCGGATCTAAAAAACGAACAAAATATTCAAGTGGACCTAGCCTTGGAATTTCAAAATGAGCACGTGGAATTATTCCTGAACGGGTTTCATAATAGTATTAAGAACTATATTTTTATTGCTCCGGACGGAACCTTTATAAATCAAAATGCCGTGTATAACTATCTTCAGCAAGATGCCACATTGTATGGTGGGGAAGTTGGTTTCCATTTACACCCACATCCCTATGATTGGCTTCACATAGAAAGTAGTTATCAAACAGTATTTGGCAAACTAAACCATGGGAATCCACTCCCCTTAATTCCCGCTAATAATCTTACTAATACCCTAAGGGTAGCGTTTTTTAATGCTAACTCTTGGTGGTTAAGAACCAATGCCTTTATCTCTTTAAATACCACATTTAAGCAAGGAAAGATAGGCGAATTTGAAACTGTAACACCGGAATACTCAATTTTGGATGCAGGTTTTGGTGGAGAGTTAAAATTCATGAAGAGGTCTATGAATATCAATATTAGCGCTAATAATATTTTAAACAAAAAATATATTGCACATCTTTCGCGATTAAAAAGCGATGGAATCCTAAATATAGGACGATCGGTTACCCTAGGAGTAACTATTCTTTTATAAAAATCAGTACATTATTTCTACGGTTTAGGTTTCCCTAAACCGTGGATTAATTGTTTGAAAAATGATTTTGGAATTTTTTCATCCCCTTCAAATCCCAATAGTAGATTCCCGCTATCTTCTGGAATATAATTGGTCTTAAAAATATAATCCCACAAACTTAGACTAATTCCATAATTCACCCCATTCTTTCCTTTTGGCAATTCGTAGGCATGATGGTATAAGTGCATTACAGGATTATTTAAAATATATTTTAAAGGACCCCAAGTAATTTTAATATTGGAATGGTTTAGGTGACCAATGGTTATGGCGAAAAAATGTACGATAAATGCTTGTTCTGGCTCAAATCCGCCTAAGATCATAACCCCAAATGTCTTTAAGGGCTTATAAAATACATTTTCCATCCAATGGAATCGAAGGTGCGCTGCAAAGCCCATCTCCTTAACACTGTGATGAATTTGATGGAATTTCCATAAAAATCCATATTTATGAAGTAGCACATGGGTGTACCACTGAACAAAATCTAACAGTATGAAAAAAATCAATAATTGCAACCAGTTGGGATAGGCAGACATATCTACTAAAGTCAGGCTAGCTTGTTTTATGCCCAGATCACTGAATAAAAGCCCCAATATTTTATAAAATCCGCTAATGACGATTGCAAACAGGAAGAAATTAAAGAACATATAAAAGCCGTCCAGCCAAAAATCTTTTCTAAAAATAGACTGACTTTTTCGCCAAGGGAAGAAAATCTCTAAGCCCCATACCACTAGGGAAATCACTATTAAACCCCAAAAGTAATTGTTGTACCAAGGGACATCAAATATTATTGACCTCCAAGTCCAATTTACCATGCCGAAAAATGACGAGGTAAATGCATTTAAATATTTTTCAAGAAACATTGTCTTTTACTTAACTTTCGCTTATTCTTTGAGGGTATACCATTCTATATCGGTAAGATTCTCCCTCCTGCCCTTGTTCAATAATGGATAGTTAGTGACTAAGTAATTGACTATAATATTTTCATTATCACCCAAGTCCCATAAATTCTGGGTTTCCTGCATCCATCTTATGGTCTCTATCCATCTTTCTTCATTCATTCGGTTCTGCATTACTAATTGTGCAGAATGACAATTGGTACAATTATTTACCACCGCCATTAACCCCTCGGCATCTTTAAGTCCGGTCCTTAGGTGTATCCCGTTCTCAATTTTATCCCAGTTGTCCTCATCTGTCGTCACCGTTACCAACTCTGTGTTGGGGCTATCCACTTTAAATACAAAAGAGGAAGGCGATGCCATATAGGCAATTCCTAATATCCCTATAAGGAAAACCATGAAACAGGACACCAATAGTACCGTATAAATGGACCGTACTTGGCGCTTAAACTTATCGTGCTCCTTCATTTATACAATTTTTACCGCAATTCTATGGCAAGCATTATTGAGGTATCCTTTTGGGTTCCAACCAGGCACCAACATAGGTTGACTGTCTCCATTGGCATCTACGGCTCTTGCCCATACTTCGTAGTAGCCTAGTTTTGGAAAGCTAATACTAGCCTTAAAATGCTGCCAAGCCAATCTATTTACAGGTTTTTCTAATAAACAATCGGACCAAGTGACCCCAAAATCAATGGAATAATGCACCTCTGATACTTCCAGATCCCCTGCCCAAGCATGTCCCCTTATATTTAATTTTTCACCCTCTACCAGTTGTGCACCAGATTTGGGATACGTAATTAAGGATTTAACTGGCATGGACTCAATAATACACATATCCTCGTCTTTCACTTCTTCTCCCGCAGCCACCGGGTTACAGGGAACTCTATAGGATGAACCTGTCATTTTCTCACCATCGTGCACTTTGTTGCGTACACTGATCCTATTTACCCATTTACCAGAAGCGGATGCTGGCCACCCTCCGCAAACCAATCGAAGTGGAAAACCATGTACCAAGGGAATATCTTCCCCGTTCATCTGGAACGCCAACAAAGTTTCATCCTGATTGGCTTTGGACATGGGCACTCCCCTAGAGATGGGCGACTTTGTTGGGTCCCCACTTAGGTGCTTATCTATTGCGTGGTACCCAATATAAACGGCATCACTTTTTACCCCAACTGCATCCAAAACATCCCGCAACCTAACCCCTGTCCAACTGGCAGCGTACACGGCGCCAATATCCCATTGATTTCCTTTTGCAGGAGGATTAAATTCTTTCCTTCCATTACCACCGCATTCCAAGGTGAGTTGGTAGGTATACTGTTTAAACTTGGACTTTAACTCTTCCAGTGTAAACGTTTTCTTTTCTTTTACAGATTCCCCATCAATGGTGAGGGTCCATTCCTTTTCATTGATATCTTCAGGTACCTGGCCATTGTTTCGTACAAAAATATATGGGTTTGGAGTTACCTTGTCGTCAAGGAGATGTGCAACTGCCTCCATATTCCATGGTTTACTGTTAAGCACTAACATTTCTTTGTCCTTACCGAACAATTTAAATGGATCGGGATCCTGCAATCCTAAAAGATCGTAGTTATCAGGAATATTGGCCCCGAAAACGATTTCGGCTCCTAAGAGACCTGCCAAAGACCCTAATGCGGTCCTTGTCACAAAATGTCTTCTCTTCATAAAGTAGTACTCAGTTTAGATTTTATAAGGTCATTCATCGCAACCATAAAACATAGAATTAGAATAAGGATTATTTGCTTCACCACTACCATTTTTATCGACCAATTAACAAGTCCAATGGGCATTATACCAGCAACCCTCTTAACTTGTAAATTTATAAAAATTATTCATCAACAAGTCCATCCTCTAACTTAAATTTAGCATTAAACTCAAGGTCTGCTTATATTTTTAGGGCTATACCCCTTTATTACTCCTTTTTAAAATCCGTATAAAAATTCCGATTATTTTCTTCCAGACCAATAATCTTCCACCGATATCACAATGATGAAAACAATGAATAGCAAATGAGATTTCCCCATTTAACCACAATAGCTATTTTTTGGAAAAGATAGTATTTTCTACTCCTGAAGTATTTAGAAGATAGGTGTAACACCACATAATGGTAAAGGAGGGAATAATATCGAGGCCGGGCACCAACTCTTCAATAAACGCGACTACACCCGCTGCTCGACCCATTTTCCCTTTATACATCCTTGTCATTAACCACCCAGCTATAGGCGCCCAGATGATATCAGTAAATTCACCAATTCCTGGAATAATATAGGAAATCATGCCAATGGCATCAAACAATAACCCCAAGACAAGGTTCTTTAATTTTCGGTTCTTGAAAGTCGACATAGTTAATTGTTAGGGTTATGGTCCAATTAAGATCAATTAATATGCCAAAAATTTAAGCTGCTCATCACTCTAATTTAGGATAGATCGGAACTAATTAATTTTAAAAATTCGCTTCTAGTTTCTATTTTTTCGAATTGCCCCCTAAACCCTGAAGTAGTAGTGACCGAATTCTGTTTTTGCACCCCTCTCATCATCATACACATATGAGATGCTTCTATAACAACCGCCACTCCTTTGGGTTTAAGGGTGTTGTTTAGACATTCAAGAATATCATGGGTCAATCTTTCTTGCACTTGCAAACGCCTGGCAAAAACATCTACAACCCTAGGGATTTTACTTAAGCCTACGATCTGACCATTGGGGATATAGGCAATATGAGCCTTTCCAAAAAATGGCAGCATATGGTGTTCACATAGGGAATACAATTCTATATCCTTTATTATCACCATATCATCATAAGTTTCCTTAAACATGGCTCCTTCCAAAATTTCTACGGCGTTCTGTTTGTAACCTTGCGTTAAAAAAAGCATAGCTTTTGCAGCTCTTTCTGGGGTTTTCAACAACCCTTCCCTTTCTACATCCTCTCCAATTTCATTTAGAATGGATGAATATCTCATTTTCACTTCATCGGTAATCTCTAAGTTATATTCTTCTAAGTTCTTATATGGTGCCATACAATTGTAGTGCTATTTTATGTTTTTAATGGTACTTTCCCGTGATGGGCATTTCGAGTAACGAAATTAGCATTTCTTTTTTTACAAGTGTTACGTTAGACCAAAATTGTAACATAATCCTGAGCTCCCTATACGTAGTTTCCGCTTTACTTTACACTAGTACGACAAGTTTGGTCGCCTTACCCAAGAAATCATTACCAAAATAAAGTAAAAATCCCTTTTTAGTAAAATTTTAATATGCCCTCTTCTATTTTCCCCTACTTTTGGTATTTTAACAACACCCTGCAGACCGACCCATGGTTTTGCATTTTTATGGGGATTGCTTACTTTCGAAATATATTTAACTAGGATGATTAAAGCTACTAACATAAATAAATTCTACGGAAATCTACAAGTACTTAAAGGGGTGGACCTCCATATAGAAAAGGGGGAAGTTATTTCCATAGTAGGTCCCTCTGGAGCAGGAAAAACAACCTTATTGCAGATTTTGGGCACTTTGGACGTGCAAAGTGACAAAAGCGAGAGTGAACTTCTAATTAATGGAGAAGCAGTAAACAAGCTATCGGAAAGGGCATTAGCCAAATTTCGTAACAATCATATAGGTTTTATATTTCAATTTCACCAACTCTTACCAGAATTTACGGCATTGGAGAATGTGTGTATACCCGCCTTTATCAAAGGAACCAAAAAAAGTGACGCTGAAGAAAAAGCAACGGAATTACTTGCGTTCTTAGGGCTATCCCATAGGTTACAACACAAACCAAATGAGCTTTCTGGAGGGGAACAGCAACGGGTAGCAGTAGCTAGGGCACTGGTTAATGACCCCGCTGTAATTTTTGCCGATGAGCCAAGTGGAAATCTTGATTCTGAAAGTGCCGATAATCTCCATAAATTATTTTTCGACCTAAGGGACAAGTTTGGACAGACCTTTGTAATAGTAACCCATAATGAAGAACTTGCCAATATGGCGGACAGAAAACTAACCATGGTAGATGGTTCCATAACCAAATAGCAGATGCTTCAAAAAGTTTGGGATTTTACTAAATCACCAGATGGTATGCTTTGGCGCCATATCTCCACTGAAACAAAACTTAAAACAATCCTTCACCTCTTGAGCTGGGGTTTATTTCTAGGCTTATCTATCGGTTTGTTTATTGGATGGATAACGGATTTATTGGAAATTGATCTAGGGACCCATGCCACTGAAAAGTACCTAAAAAATTATTCCATCCTTTGGTTTATATTTCTGGCAGTTATTCTGGCACCTGTTTTGGAAGAGCTTGTTTTCCGGGGACCCTTAAGTTGGTTTAGGAACAAAAGTTATTTCAAGTATATATTTTACGCCTCCATAATTTTGTTCGCTGGCGTACACCTGTCTAATTTTAGATTACCCAAAGAAACGTATGCCTTGGCCCCTATCCTAGTGGCCCCTCAAATGGTCTTAGGCGCATTTCTAGGATACGCCCGCATTAGATTGGGACTTTTCTGGGCAATAATTCTTCATGCCTCGTACAACGCAGTTCTAATTTTGCCAATAGCCATGATAAATTTATTTAACTTCTCGCCAACATGACAAAAAAAGAATTAAAGGAATTTCTGGATGCCAAATCCCAACAGTACAATCACCCCGATTTTCTAGCATCCGATCCACTTCAAATTCCCCATCAATTTAATAAAAAGGAGGATATAGAAATCAGCGGGTTCTTAACCGCAACTATAGCTTGGGGAAATAGGAAGAGTATTATAAAAAATGCCGATAAAATGATGGAATTGTTGGATTCCTCTCCCTACGATTTCATTTTAAACCACCAACAAAAAGACCTGGATAGGTTTGAGAATTTTGTACACAGGACCTTTAATGGAGGGGACCTAACCTACTTTATCCATAGTTTAAACAATATATATAGTAATCATGGTGGATTGGAATCAGTTTTTTCCAGAAACAGTACCACAGATTCCTTGCAAACAGCTATTTCTCATTTTAAATCTACCTTTTTTGAGCTACCACATCAAGCGAGGACTACCAAACATATTTCGGATCCCCTAAAAGGCTCCGCGGCGAAAAGAATCAACATGTTTTTACGGTGGATGGTAAGAAACAGTAACACTGGAGTGGATTTTGGGATATGGAAAAGCCTTAGCCCCTCTCAACTATCTTGTCCGTTGGATGTACATACGGGGAATGTGGCAAGAAAATTAGGGCTCATCACAAGAAAACAAAACGACGGAAAGGCTTTGTTGGAATTGGATACCAACCTACGAATACTAGATCCCCAAGACCCTGTAAAATACGACTTCGCCTTATTCGGTCTAGGAGTTTTTGAGAAATTTTAGGATTCCCTAACTATTTATAACCCTCGGGGTTGGGTATCCATCTTTAACAACAAACAGAAAGCCGATTATAACTTCCTGACCATTTTTTGTTGGTTCCACTCTTTTTATCATGGGCGTAAATAAGTAGTGATTCTTTAAAAAGACTTCCCCTAAGAGTCACTTCCCTCAAGGCACACCCATGAGACATCGGACGGGAACTGCCTATAACTTTATAAATCTAAAGGAACGGAACGGGCAGACAAGCGTCGGAGCTTTTAAAGCTCACTTAGTGAGTAAAATTTAAAACGATTGGTTTTAACTATAATTATTTAACTATTTTTAAGCGAACTAATTCATCATTTTTCTTGCCCATGAATCACACCCCTCAAAAATCGATGACACCAAAGAGTTATTTGTTAATCTTATCCCTAATACATGTGGCGATGCTTTTGGGTATCCTCATATTTGGTGCAATTACCTATTTTCAAGGGGGAGAGCTTATTACGGGATTTAATGGAGATGGTGATATATTTATGTACGTGGTCCCGCTCTTGGCGATGGTAAGTTATTTTGGAGGCGATTTTATGTTTAATAAGGTGTTGACCTCTATGGATGCAAAGAGCTCCCTAAAACAAAAATTAAATCAATATTCACAGGCTAGTATTATACGATTTGCTGTTTTGGAAGGGGCCTCCTTTATTGGGCTATTTGCGTACAGGCTAAACAACAATATATTTTATTTGGTAATTAGCGTTGTATTGATCCTATACCTTCTAAAACTAAGGCCTACGAAAGATAAGATAGCAAGGGATTTACGGCTAAGCAAAACAGATCAGGAGCACTTTAACCAAGACAAAAAGGAACTTCAATAACTTAAATAGTAACCAACAGGAAGCCCTCTAAAGGGGAAGCCAATCCACCACCCATGAAAAGAACATCAAATGAACCTCAGGAAATAGATACCCTTATAATTGGTTCGGGTTCCGGAGGGTTGTCTGCCGCCATTTGCTTGGCTAGAGAAGGACAGCGGGTTATGGTATTGGAGCAACACGACGTTCCCGGAGGTTGGTGCCATAGCTTTCATTTAAACGGTTACCGATTCTCCCCAGGGGTACATTATATTGGTCTCTTAGGCGAAAAGGAGTCCACCAGGAACCTTTACCAAGGCCTAGGTGTTGCCAATGATCTGGTTTTTTTTAGAATGAATCCTGAGGGTTACGAACACTGCTGGATCGGAGATCGAAAAATTGATATTCCTGGAAATTTTGATGCCTTGCTCCACTCGCTTACACAGCAATTCCCTAAAGAGAAAAGGCGTTTACACAAATATTTGAATTTAGTGAGAAACGTTTCACGACAAATTCAACTAATCCCGAAGATGAGTGGATTTTGGGACAATATCACCATTCCCTTTAGAACCAAACATATGGGAAAATACGCTTTGTTTAGCCTAAAGCGGGTTATAGATTGGCATATTAAGGACCCGCTTTTAAAAAAAGTTCTTAATATTCAATGGGGAGACCACGGACTAGCTCCGGCAAGAGCTAGCTTTCCACTGCACTGCGCCGTTATGGACCATTATTTTGAAGGGGGATATTACCCGATGGGTGGAGGTGCCGCATTAGTAAAATCTATGACTAAGGCGATAAAAAAGCACGGAGGAGTTATACGTACGAGCACTAGGGTACAACAGATTCTAGTGGAAGGCCATAAGAAAAAGAAGGCCATAGGGGTGCAATTGTCCAATGGGGAACGTATTTACGCCAAAAGGATAATCTCCAATGCAGATCCAGGAGTCACGTATTTAAACATGGTAGGAAAACAGCATTTGAGCAAAAAATTATTAAAAAAATTGAGCCGTACCAAATACTCATGTAGTTCCCTGATGCTTTTCCTTACGGTGAAAATGGATGTTAGAAAGCTAGGATTGGATTCCGGAAATATATGGATGATGGAAGATAGGGATATGGATGAACTTTACGCCGAAATGATGGATCTGGAGATAACCAAAAACAAGGCATTCCCAGGATTGTTTATTAGTTGCACCACCTTAAAGGACCCCAGTAGTTTTGATGGAATACATCATTGCTTAGAAGTCATAACCTACATTAACCCTAAATCTTTCGACAAATTTATCACGGAAAAGAATCCCCGTTCACAGGAATACCTAGATTTTAAGGAAAAACTGACTCAAAGAATGATCAATACCTTAGAAAAGACATTGCCGGGAATAGAAAGGAATATTGTTCACAAAGAGCTGGGAACCCCTATAACCAACAAATACTATATAAATAGTAGTAACGGCTGTGTCTATGGAACCGAAAAAACATTCAACCAAATAGGTCCATTTTCATATAGGGCAAAAAGTGAAATTGAAAACCTATACATGTGCGGAGCCAGTATACAATCTCATGGAGTTGCAGGTGCCAGTTACTCTGGAGTGCAGACCGCTGCCACTATCTTGAATTGCAAACAGGACGATCTATTGCAAAAAGATTCCTTACAACATATTAGGGTTTATGATGCGGAGGACGCCTCTAAATATCCTGACTTCGTACTTCAAAAAATAAAACACAGAAAAGCCCGTGCCTTGATAAATGAGACAGAGTGAAATAAAGGATTTTAAACAATATAAATTACTGATAATAAATAGATAAACTAAATACATTTAAATGAAAGCTACAATTAAAATGACCGTGTGTTTTGCCTTAACATTACTAAGTACTACAATGAGTATCGCTCAAGATTGGGCAGGTCTACAACGTTTTTCTGAGGAAAACAAAGTATTAGCACCCCCTGCAACAGTCGAAAATAGAGTGGTATTTATGGGGAATTCCATTACTATTGGGTGGATAAAAACTCGTCCGGAATTTTTTGAGGGTAAATCCTATATAAATCGCGGTATAAGCGGCCAGACTACTCCACAGATGCTCATTAGATTTAGGCAGGACGTTATAGACCTACAGCCGAAAGTAGTGGTAATTTTGGCGGGCACCAATGATATTGCTGGCAACACTGGGCCGTCTACCTTAGAAATGATAGTGGACAATATTAAATCCATGTCCCAATTGGCCAACGCAAACGGAATCAAAGTAATAATCTCATCGGTACTGCCGGCCTTTGATTATCCATGGAAACCAGGTTTAAATCCCAATGAAAAAATTCCCGCATTGAACAAACTGCTAAAAGGATATGCCGAGGATAACGGATTTCTGTATCTAGATTATTTTTCAGCAATGGCCGATGACCGCAACGGACTCCCCAAAAAATATGCGGAAGATGAAGTTCATCCTACTGCAGAAGGCTATTCAGTAATGGAACCAATGGTTGAAGAAGCTATAACCAAGGCATTAAACATGAGGTAATTAGCGAAAATAAGTGCATTTTAATTCAAGAGATTATGGCGCCAAGGGATCCGAAGTTTAATGGAATAGACACCTACCTTAACTGTGAAAAAGCGAATTATTCTATTACTTTTTTTTAGGTACTTTATCCACCCATTCCCCAAATATTTTTGAAATATGAGGGCTTTGTACAGCGGCCCCTAACGCACAAAGTGTTGGAGGGTTTGTAAAGTTTATAGACGACGAATTAGGTCTAAACGGTATCAATACCTTAGTCCTATGGATCGGCTGTAATTACACCTATGAATCCTGACAGGAATGACGGGTTGAAAACTCCTTCTCCAACGCTCAGGTGAAGCCATTGGTGGTTGTTGGTAATAAGCATAAATAAAACTAATTTCCCACGGTCAGAGCTACCAGAGCTATTAATATGATAGGTAGGTCATTATTTGTGATTGGCATTACGAGCGAGCAGTGTCCACACAGGCTATATTTGCCCTAAAGGATTAGGCGCAATCAGTGGTCCCTAGAGAACGCCCGAAGCAGTCCTCGACAAGTAAATATGAGGCATCAATTTAGAGGAACTACCACTCATGAAATGGAAGACCAATTTACGGGTGTAATGCAGACGGTTTGGTTATCCGCAAGCGAATTCACCAAGAGTTCCCATGCCGAAAAAGAAAAAAGGCGAAAATAGATCCGAAGAAGCTTGTTTTAGCACCATGTTGGCTACCATAGAGCAGTTGGAAACGGTAGAAAGTCCCATCAAATCGTTTTAGAAAAATAATTGAAGTTACTTAAATGAACACAAACAAGGTCAGCATTCTAATTCCCTTTAAAAATACGGAGGTGTTTTTACCAGAATGCATCGAATCCATAATTAAACAAACTTATCCCCATTGGGAAATACTAGCAATAGACGATCATTCATGGGATAATAGCGCCCAAATTATGCTAGATTACGCTCAAATTGAGCCTAGGATCCGGGTTTACAAAAATAAGGGCGAGGGGATTATAGAGGCCTTAAGGACCGCCTACGCCATGGCCACTGGATCTTTTATCACCAGAATGGATTCCGATGATATTATGGCGCTAAACCGATTGGAAATAATGACCCAAAGCCTACAGAAAAGAGGTGAGGGACATATTGCTTTGGGAAAAGTGAACTATTTTTCCGATAGCGGGCTTGGCAAAGGGTATAAAAGTTATGAAAGCTGGTTGAACGGCTTAACGGAAAAGGGGGCTAACTATTCCGAGATTTATAAGGAATGTGTTATTCCATCCCCCTGTTGGATGGTGCATAGAAGTGACCTAGATCTGGTAGAATCATTTGTACCAAATCGCTACCCAGAAGACTACGATCTTGCCTTTCGCTTTTATCAACACAACATAAAATGCATCCCCACAACAGCCATTTTACATTTTTGGCGCGACTACGATCATCGCACCTCAAGAACACATGAACATTATGCCGAAAATAATTTTTTAGACCTTAAACTCTCCTACTTTCTTCAGCTAGACCATGATGCACTTCGGCCACTTGTGGTTTGGGGAGCAGGAAAGAAAGGAAAAAAAATTGCTAACAACCTGATTGATAAAAATGTAGACTTTCTTTGGGTATGTGATAATTTAAATAAAATTGACCGGGATATTTATGGCAAAACAATGCAGCATTACAAGATTGTGGCTTCTCTTAAAAACCCACAATTCATACTAACAGTAGCCAATAAAGAAGCACAGAAATTTATAGGGAAATACCTAACCGAATTAAAAAAAAGCCCCTCCAAAGATTATTTTTTCTTCTGTTAATGCCTTTCCGCATTACTTCATTACCTCATTTCCAAATTAACCCATTGCTCCATTTTCACATTACCTCATTGCTACATTATTTCATTGCTACATTAACTAACTTTTTCACTTTTAACATCCGCTAAAAATCCATCTACAAAAAATTGACCCTCCTTTAATATCTTTCTTATATTTGAAAAATTAAATTTTGGAATGCTGTTTAAACATCCGGACCTACTTTGGTTACTTTTTTTACTGCTCATCCCCGTTGTTATTCACCTTTTCCAACTGCGCAGGTTTACCAAAACCCCCTTTACCAATGTTAAGTTCCTAAAAAAGGTAATTGCCGAGTCCAGAAAGAGCAATGTGCTAAAGAAGTGGCTTTTATTGTTTACCCGCCTCTTACTGCTTATTGCTTTGATCCTAGCTTTTGCCCAACCTTTTGTTTCTGGAAAATCTGCTTTAAAAAACAGTCAGATTGTATTGTATCTAGACAATTCCTTTAGTATGCAGGCAGCATCTGAAACCGGTACTCTCATGGAAAACATGGTACAGGAGTTATTAAGATCCATACCTACAGAACGCAGTTTTACTCTTTTCACAAATGACAACCTTTTTAGGGATGTAAAGACCAGCGATATTAAAAACGACCTTTTGGCACTCCCCTATACTGGGAATCAATTGACTTTGGAGGAGATTTACTTAAAGGCAAAAAGCCTTTATCTAGACCGCCAAAATTCAGAAAATGATTTAATTCTTATTTCTGATTTTCAAAGCCATGTTTCGGTCCAACCTACTGACACTTTAGTCGATATAAATTTACATTTAGTGCGGGCACATTCTAAAAACCTCATAAATGTGGCAATAGACACCCTTTATACGAAACAGGCTACCCCAGAAACCTTACACCTGATCTGTGAACTTTCTAGTAGTGACAAGTGGGAGGATCTCCCGGTTTCCTTGTTCAATGGTGATAAGCTGATTGCTAAAACATCGGCAGTGTTCAATGAGAACCATAAAAGCACTATTGCTTTTACCCTGCCTTCCAATAAAGTAATCAACGGGAAAATTTCCATCTCGGATCAGGGCCTTGAATATGACAATCACCTTTATTTCGCAATCAATAAGAAGGAAAAGATTAAGGTACTATCCATCAGTGAAGAGAAAAACCAATTTTTGAATCGGATTTTTAGAGAGGACGAATTTTTATATACCGACTTCCTATTAAAATCCTTGAATTACGGGATTTTAGACTCCCAAAACTTAATAATCCTCAACGAACTGAAGGTCATACCTATTGCCTTACAGAATACGCTTAGATCTTTTGTAGACAATGGTGGTGAGGTGGTAATTATCCCTCATTTGGATGCGGACCTCGACAATTATAATTTATTGGTAACTAATTTTTCAAATACTTCACTGGTTGCAGGGATGCTTGGCGAGCGGAAAATTAGCACCATATCTTTTGAACATCCCTTGTATGAGCATGTATTTGAAGAAAAGGTCATCAATTTCCAATATCCGAGTCTTCAAAAATATTATAAGATCAAATCTAATTTACCTCAGTTACTTTCTCTTGATAATGGAGATCCCTTTTTAGTGGCCGCACAAGGCGTTTACCTTTTTACAGCTCCCATTTCACTAGAAAACTCCAACTTCACTCGTTCGCCGTTAATAGTGCCCACCTTTTACAA
Organism: Arenibacter antarcticus; assembly: GCF_041320605.1. Taxonomy (NCBI): domain Bacteria; kingdom Pseudomonadati; phylum Bacteroidota; class Flavobacteriia; order Flavobacteriales; family Flavobacteriaceae; genus Arenibacter; species Arenibacter antarcticus. The sequence continues at coordinate 3,689,420 of NZ_CP166679.1, read as the reverse complement.
TATGGGGTGGAACAGCCTTAAACTTTCAAGATACTATGAGTTGATTGGCCAAAAAACTATCGTAGACCTCCCTGTGGTCCTGGAGCGAAACAAAATTATAAAGGTATCCAACAACAATATGGAGTTTATCCCTTATCAACAAACTTACGCCAACAAAACCACCCTGACCTTTGAGGAAATACCGACTACTGCCGGGAATTATAATATACGTGAAGGTGATAACACGATGGCCCTTATTAGCTTTAACAACCTAAGGAAAGAAAGCAATTTAAACTATCTAAATTTAAATGATCTACCAGCTAGTTCCGTTAACGACAGCGTAGAACGTGTATTCAACAAAATAGAAAATGACACTAGCATAAACGAGCTTTGGAAATGGTTTGTTATTTTAGCATTGGCATTTATCCTTATAGAAGTTCTTATCCAAAAATATTTAAAATGAACATACTCTTAAAATCCGCCACAATTGTAGATCCATCCAATAAAGATTATCATTTAAAAAAGCGAGATATCCACATCAAAAATGGGATTATAGAAAATATTGCGCCAAAATTGGATATTCAGAATAATGTCACGATCATAGATCATAAAAATTTACACGTTTCCATAGGTTGGTTCGACACTGGAGTTAGCTTTGGGGAACCAGGTTACGAAGAACGAGAAACAATTGCCAACGGACTTTATACAGCAGGCAGTAGTGGTTTTACCGATATTGTCCTCAACCCGAATACCAATCCCGTTCCGGACAGTAGTTCTGATATTATTTTCTTAAAAAATGCTGCTAAATCCAGTGCTGTTAATCTACATCCACTTGGAACCTTGACCATGAAATCTGAAGGCGAGTGTTTGGCCGAACTATACGATATGAAAAATGCGGGTGCGGTGGGATTTTACGACTACAAGCGCCCCATAAACAATTCAAACCTCGTTAAGATAGCACTGCAGTACGCCCATAATTTTAACGGGTTAGTACAAAGTTTCCCTATGGACAGGCAAATCGCTGGAAAAGGTATTGTAAATGAAGGTGAAGTTTCCACCAAACTGGGATTAAAGGGAATCCCCAACCTAGCCGAGGAACTGAATCTGGCAAGAGACCTATTTATTCTGGAATATACTGGCGGCAGACTGCACCTGCCAACAATTTCAACAGCAAAATCCGTAAGCCTTATTGCAGAAGCCAAGAAAAAAGGATTGGACGTAAGTTGCAGCGTTGCCATCCATAACCTCTGTTTTACAGACGAGTCATTGGTGGGGTTCGATTCCATGTTCAAGCTAATGCCGCCCCTTAGGACTAAAAAGGACAGTAAAGCACTTGTAAAAGGCCTAAAGGATGGGGTGATCGATTTTGTTACCACCGATCACAGGCCCATGGATATTGAGCTTAAAAGAGTTGAGTTTGATAATGCCTCAAACGGCACCATTGGTTTGGAAAGTGCTTTTGGTACGCTTAATACAATTTTTAATCTAGAAACAACTATATCCTTGCTTACCAAGGGAAGAGAAAGGTACGGTATACCTATTCCTGTTCTTAAGGTCGGCGAGAAGGCGACACTTACCCTATTTGATCCGGAGATCGAATATATATTTACGGAAGACCATATACGATCTAGCTCTAAAAACAGTACGTTCCTAGGCAGAAAAATGAAGGGAAAGGCTCTTGGGATTATAGGCAACGACCAATTAATTCACTAACTTTGAAAAAACAAATAACAATTTATGGATCAGAATACCATTAATGAAGGTAAAACCATGGCAATAGTCAGTTATATATTCGTAATAGGATTGCTAATTGCCTTTATCGTAAACAGTAACAAAAAAAACGCATTCGTCCAATTTCATATTGAACAATCACTAAGAGTTTGGATCCTTTCCATAGCATTGTCCATCCTCTTGTTTGGACTTTCCATGATAGGTGTTGCCTTTTTGGGCATTTTAAAATGGGTACCCTTGGTATTCGCTGTCCTCGGAATAATCAATGCCAATAATGGCAAAGTAGAGAAACTGCCGGTTATCGGAACTATAGGTGAATAAACGAACTATTTATACAATAAAGAGAGGTCTATTAGAGGCCTCTTTTTATGCTTATAATTTAAACTTGCATTAACTTTGCCGCTATGAATAACGTAATAAAAGAGGGAAAGACCACGGCAATTGTAGCATATATGACTATGGTAGGGGCGTTAATCGCCATTTCCATGAATACTGAACCTAAAAATGAATTTGCAAGATTCCACATTCGTCAGGCATTTGGATTGCATTTAATGTTTTTAGGATTCGCCTTATTTCTTAGCAATTGGTACAGCGATTATGCTTGGTACGGGCTATACGTTTTTTATGTAGTGCTTTGGTTCTATGGTTTTTTAAGTGCCTTAAACGATAAAAAACAGGAAGTACCTATCTTAGGTCCTTATTTTCAAAAATGGTTCACTTTTATATCTTAAAATGACAACAGCACCACTTTCTTTAGAACACCTAATTAGACCCTCTGATCAAACGAGTGGTAAACCCCCTGTTCTATTTATGTTTCACGGCTATGGAAGCAATGAAGAAGATCTTTTTTCCTTTGCTCCAGAACTGCCTAAGGACCTATGTATAATATCGGTACGAGCGCCCTACCCTATGCAGCCATACGGCAATATGTGGTACACCATTAATTTTGAAGCCGATCAGGGAAAATGGAATGACGAGGCACAAGCAATAAACTCTCGCGATAAGATTAAAGTATTTATAGAAGAAGCCTGTAGCGCCTATGGATTGGACGAAACAAATGTCACCCTCCTAGGATTTAGTCAGGGCACCATATTAAGTTATGCTGTGGCCCTCTCCTATCCACATATTGTAAAAAATGTGATCGCATTAAGTGGGTATATTAGCACCAATATGCTGCTAAAAAATTACTGGGAAAACGACTTCAAAAATCTAAAGATTTATGCTTCGCATGGAAGTGTAGATCAAGTAATTCCTGTTACTTGGGCCCAAAAAGTCCCCAATACTTTAACGGAGCTGGGAATAGACCATGTTTATGAGGAGTTTCCAGTAGGCCATGGAGTGGCACCACAAAATTTTCACTCTTTTAATAAATGGCTAGAGGATAAAATTTAGGCTAAGATTTCTCACATTTCTCTACGATGATCACAAGGCAAGAAATGAAGCAACATAATTTTGAAAAGTAATGACTTAGGGAGTTAATCTTTAGGACATTATGTTGTCAGAACTCGATTTATAAATATCATAAATAGACACCTCTTTTATGCTAACACCTATTTTGTTATCAATTTTTCTTGTTGTCGTTATTCTGTTTATTCCGATCCTGTTTATTCAAAGTCCTCCCAAAGGATATAAATAGCACCTATGGATATCGGTCGAATAGAGCAATATCTAGTAACGAATTATGGCATTATGCTAATTCTTACTGGCCGAAGGTTCTATTAAAACTCAGTATTTTAACAATATTCTTCCAACTTATTTTACTTATTTTTTTTGGTTTTATAATTTCAATCATCGCTACCGCAGCAATTTGGTCGTTTTTTTTAATTCTTTCGATTATGATTACGGAAAACAAATTAAAAGAGTTTAGAAAACAAAAAACCAGAGATTAGTTATTACCATCAAAAATATAGGTGCCATTTCTGGTTAACTTTGTCATTGATTTTACTTTTAGACGAGCAGCGATATTAGGCTAAGGCCCAGGCAATTAATTACTATAAGACCACGGCCTAAAGACCGTGGAAAGTGCACCACACTCGTCTGAAAGTATAGCTTTATATGGGGATTCACAGTTTACCACAACCCAGGCTTCAGCCCAAACCCATATAGTAACACCCTCGTATTTGGCAGAAGGCTTATTGGCAATGGGCCTAAGACAGTGTTTGTATTACTATTCTTATACTAGTATTTTACAAAAAACAGCTTCGACTTTGTTTGTTATCCTTGCCATTATCCCTTTTGGAATAGCTAATTACATCTCTAATTGCTGCGGGTATACAACAAGTGGTCTATAAGGGAGAAATCTACTCCTAGATCATCCTTTAATTCGTACTTTATCAATAGTTCTCCCCAATATTTGCCATCAGAAAAATCGGCCAAAATCCATTTGTGGTTTAACACTTTAATTTTGTTGATTTTAAAATCGCTTTCCATACCTTCATAAGGTATCAGGGGATTGTCTCCTTTACTTTCATTGGTTTCCAATAATTTATCGGCAATATATAAGCTAGGCGATTTTAGTTTTAGATGATCATAGTACGCCAAAGCATCATCATTGTTCTCCAAAGAAAAATACTGCATATCCAATACATTTAGGTGTAGGGCTCTAATGGAATCCTCCATTTTAACCATTTCTTCAGCCTGGGATTCAATTACCGTGTTTTTGGCCTTCACCATATTATTGGTGCTTACAAATTGGTATAGGGCAATTAAGGAAATAAATAAAAATAAGTAAAGATAAATTTTCTGTTTCATAGGTAGATATTTTATTGTTTTTTAAAGGTCATTCTTAGACTGCCCCTGCCTCCGCCAGGTAAACTTGCCAGACGGTAGTCAGGTTCGCAAATCTTCATTAGTATTTGCAAACAGTTTTCAGTTATGCTAATTTCATAGTGTTTGTTTTTTGATTAATGGTTCGGGATTTTAAATATTTGAATGCTGTTCTTTAGTCCTATAAGGAAAGAATTATTGGCTAGCAATCTATTATAAGGTTGTCATAGGCCAAATGGACATTCTTGGGCAGTATTTTTTCCACCTCATCATGAAAGCCCAATAAATGGCTTATATGGGTTAAATACGCGGTGGTAGGTTTAATGGCATCAATAAACTCTAGGGCTTCTTCCAAGTTAAAATGGGAATGGTGCGGCTCTATACGCAAGGCATTTATAACCAACACCTTTACACCTTTAATTTTTTCCATTTCTACTTTTTCAATACTCTTCACATCCGTTAAATAAACAAAGTCACGAATCCTGAAACCAAAAACCTGTAAACGATTGTGTTGGGCCTCTATGGGTATAGCCATTAAATTTCCAATCTTGAAAGGTTTATTGTTCCTAATGGGATTTATCTCTACCGCTGGTGCACCAGGATATCGATTTTCATCAGCGAAAATATAATTATACCGTTCCTTTAGGTAGGTAATCACCCTCTCGTGTGCATAGATAGGAATATCTCCCTGTCTAAAAAAGTAGGGTCTTATATCATCTATTCCTGCAGTATGGTCCGAATGTTCATGAGTAAATAAAATTCCATCAATTTTAAACACATTATTGGTCAACATTTGCTGTCTAAAATCGGGGCCGCAATCTATTACGTAATTATAAGTATCCCAAGACACTAAAACGGAGACCCTGAGCCTCTTGTCCTTAGTGTTTTCACTATGGCATACTGGATGCTTACTGCCAATTACAGGGATTCCTTGTGACGTTCCGGTACCTAAAAAAGTAATTTTCAACCCTCATTATATTTAATCCAAATTTATAATTTATTTATTTAATAGATAGCGCAATCTTATTAACTTTGTCATAAGCAAAATAGCCACTATGTCTGCCACTTTCAAAAAAGAGATTGCCTTTACCAATGTTCCATCCATAAAGGCCAAAACCTTACGAATAAATCTAAACCCCGACATTTATGGTACCTTTTCTGAAATTGGGGCAGGACAGGAAACATCTGGTCATTTTTTTAAATCGGGAGGAGCTTCGGGAACTATAGCCAAAGCCATGAGTGCTTATGATAAAGATTTTAGCGATGCTATTTATGGTGTAGAGGAAGATGGAAGGTATGTTACCCAGTCTAGGCTAAAGAAGATGTTGGCTCACGAGATGGAAAATATGGAGAATAGAATCAGCCGTGAAGTTCATCCAGATAGAATGTTCTTTTCCTACGCCAATACTGTGGCTACCATTGATTTCTCTAAACGCTACAAAGGACATGGATGGCTTGGAATCAAGTATCAGTTAGATCCTGCTCAAAAGGAACTTAACGAGATCATCTTACATATTCGATTTAAGCAAAACGAGGCCCGACTACAACAAGAAACTCTTGGGATTTTAGGGGTGAATCTTATTTATGGTGCATTTTATAAACATGATAAGCCTAGAAAATTATTAAAATATCTCTATGACCATATAGATAAAGATACCATAGAGATTGATTTGGTAAATTTTTCCGGACCCAATTTTTCTGAGGTAGACAATAGGTTGATGAGTCTTCAATTGGTTAAGAACGATATGACCGATGCAGTGATGTTCGGACCCGATGGCAACAACCTTTTACCGGCAACACTTTTATACAAAAAAAATATTTTGGCGCTTAGAGGAAGTTTTAGACCGGTGACCAAGGTAAATATGGATATGTTTAAAAAATCCTATGATATATTTATAAGGGAACAGAAGGTAGAGGAAGAAAACACGGTGGTAATTTTCGAAATCACCCTTTCCAACCTCAGGGCCTATGGAGAAATAGATGAGCAGGATTTTATGGACAGGGCAGAACTTTTATGCTCCCTGGGCCATACAGTGATGATTTCCAAGTTTCAAGAATATTTTAGATTGGTAGAGTATTTCAGTAACTACACCAAAGCCAAAATCGGACTTACCATGGGTGTAAATAACCTGGTAGATATATTTGACGAGAAGTATTACCGACACCTTAGTGGGGGTATTTTGGAAGCCTTCGGGAAGTTGTTCTTTAAGGACTTAAAAGTGTATTTATATCCAATGAGAAATGAGGAAACTGGGCAGATAATGACCAGTAATACCGTTAAGGTACACCCAAGAATGAAGGAATTGTACAAATTTTTCAAGTACAATGGTAAAGTAATGGATATAATTGATTACGATCCAGAAATTCTACATGTTTTTTCTAGAGATGTACTTAAACAGATTATGAATGGTGAAGAGGGTTGGGAGTCTGTACTACCAGAGGGAGTAGCTGCAATAATTAAAAAGAAGCATCTTTTTACCCGAAAAAAAGAGGAAGAAGAGAAAAAGGAAAAAGTGTAAACGTAAGTACTCTTATAAAAAAACTGTCCAAAAACGGGAATTAATTCTCCTTTTTGGACAGTTTTTTTAGGGAGTCATATTATAGTATTTGGGCAGCGTGGTCTTTAGTTTTAACTTTCTCTATTACTTTAGACACTATCCCCTTTTCATCGATCAAAAAAGTCATTCTGTGAATTCCGTCATATTTTCTTCCCATAAATTTTTTTGGTCCCCATACCCCAAATGCATTCAATACGGTATGGTCTTCATCTGCCAATAGGGGAAATGGGAATTCATATTTATTTCTGAAATTGGATTGTCTTTTTTGCGAATCAGCACTAACCCCCAATAATTCATAACCTTGAGCCTGAAGTTCCGAATAATTATCCCTTAGGTTACAGGCCTCTGCCGTACATCCCGGGGTACTTGCTTTGGGATAGAAAAAAACTACCAATTTTTTCCCCTCATAATCGGATAGTTTAATTGTATTGCCGTCTTGATCATTAGCCGTAAATGACGGTACCTTATCTCCTACTTTTAGTGTATTCATACTAGTATCTTAAATAATTTTATTACTTTGGAAACTGGCTTATCGATAGGTCAGTTTCTTATTTTTTATAAATTTACGCATTAAATGACTAAAAGAGAAAAAGTAGACTTTGCTATAAAAACATTACAAGAATTATATCCTACAATTCCAGTGCCTTTGGACCATAAGGACCCCTATACCCTACTTATTGCAGTACTCTTATCGGCACAAAGTACAGATGTAAGGGTAAACAAGATTACCCCACTATTATTTGAAAAAGCGGACAACCCTTACGATATGGTGAAAATGTCGGTGGATGAGATAAGGGAAATTATTAGACCAGTTGGACTTTCCCCTATGAAAGCTAAGGGTATTTACGGGCTTTCAAGAATGCTGGTAGAAAAATACGATGGTATAGTTCCAAGGGAATTGGAATTGTTAGAGGAATTTCCGGCCGTTGGCCATAAAACTGCAAGCGTAGTGGTATCCCAAGCCTTTGGAATTCCAGCATTTCCTGTAGATACACACATCCACAGATTAATGTACCGATGGGGTTTTTCTAACGGGAAAAATGTAGTACAAACGGAAAAGGATGCAAAGAGATTATTTCCAAAAAGGCTCTGGAACGACCTACATCTACAAATTATTTGGTATGGCAGAGAATACTCCCCCGCTCGTGGATGGAATATGGAAAAAGACATTATTACCAAAACCATTGGTAGAAAAAAGGTCTTGAATGCCTATTACAAAAACAATAGGCCCAGCTTATAAGCTGGGCTTATTATTCCTAGTTTAGAATATTTTCAAACTGAATATTATTATATTCAATAATCTGCAATGATTTGGAATAGCTCATCAAAAACTTTACTGTTTCCTGGCTGGTTATAGCAAGTTTGCACTTGTTTTGATTCTCAGAGTAAATTTTTTCCATAAGATTATAGTATTGTTATGTTTAGATAACGTCACTTAATTGGAAATATTGCTCTATTATTTTAAAGTATCCATTAATTCGTTAAAACTATATTGTTTTTCGCTATTATTTTTCTAAGGTTAATAAGCGCATAACGCATTCTTCCCAAAGCGGTATTAATACTGACTCCAGTGTTTTCAGATATCTCCTTAAAACTCATATCCCTGTAAATACGCATTAATAGTACTTCTTTTTGATCATCGGGTAATTCTTCGATCAAATTTGAGAGGTCAGTATCGATCTGATCTTTTATTAGTTTTTTTTCTACATTTAATTGATCATCACTGATGACCGAAAAAATATTAAAATCTTCGCTCCCTTCAAACATGGGCATTCTTTTATTCCTTCTAAAGTGATCGATCACCAAATTGTGTGCGATCCTCATTACCCATGGCAAAAATTTTCCTTCTTCACTATAGGAGCCTTTTTTTAAGGTCTTGATTACTTTAATAAAGGTATCCTGGAATATATCTTCTGTAACATCTCTGTCAAGAACCTTGGAATAGACAAAGCTACTAATACGCTGGTTGTGCCTATTGATCAAAATCTCAAGTGCCTTTTCATTGCCGTTAATGTAATCTTTTACTAATACCGAGTCATCTGTTTGCAATTCCATACAAATTATTGTTTTTGGTTAATCTAGAGTCTCCCCTTTCGATTTGGACTTTTATTGCTTTTTTGCCTATCTTAAAGTGGGTAACCTTAAAACGTCATTGTAAACCAGCAACAGGATAAATGTATATAAATGATGAAGCGGAGTAAAAAGTATGTTGTAAAACCCGCATTAAATGATGTCAAACGTCGATTTTGTCATTTTCATCATAATAATTAGTGTAATCTGTAGTTATGGAGCCGTAAATGAAAGTCATATTACTTTCCTTATAGGATGTTCGCATTTAAAAAAGTAAGTAATCAATTGAAAATCAGCCAAAATATATGAAAACACATCCTCTTATAAGGTTAAGGGACATTCATTGTAGTCGAAAAATAGTTTCTCAATTACAAATAATAGAAATAGAATACTGCTGGTCTACTATTAGAAATAATGGTAGAAAAGAGGAATGAAAGAAAATGCTTATCCCTGATAATGATTTAAATTTATAAATGAATCTACTTTTGCAAATTTAAGAAGCAGCTTGTAGCACCTTTTAGCCCACAAAGGTCCCCAATTTATCCAACAATCAAGAAATTATTGGACAGGAAACTAGGTTTCAATTAAGGTTATGCTCCTGACTTTTGCCATCGCAATCAATAATGCAAAGCGATTTGGAGTAATTTAAAAGATATTTTATTTTGCTGGAAGAGGTAGAAACTAAGGCACATTTGTCTTTCGCATTAACGTAAAATTCATCCATGGGTTATTGGTTTATCAATAAAGAAACACAATAACCGCTGCAGTAGTTTATTAATCCGTCTTACGTCCCATTAATTCGTTAAAACTATATTGTACTTTTCAATAAGCTTTCGGAGATTGATCAGGGCATAACGCATTCTCCCCAATGCCGTATTAATACTTACCCCAGTATTTTCTGAAATTTCCTTAAAACTCATGTCCTTATATATACGCATTTCCAACACCTCCATCTGCTCTATCGGCAATTCCTTTATTATAACCTTAAGATCAAAGTCGATCTGATCCTTGATAAGTTGCCGTTCAGCATTTAGTTTATCATCACTGATAATAGAGAAAAGATTAAAATCGCTATTCCCTTCAAATTTGGGCATTCTTTGGCTCTTTCTGTAGTAATCTATAATAAGGTTGTGGGATATTCTCATTACCCAAGGCAGAAATTTACCTTCTTCATTATAATTTCCCTTTTTTAAGGTTTTAATTACTTTTATAAAGGTATCCTGAAAAATATCCTCAGTGATTTCTCGATCTTGAACTTTGGAGTAAATAAAGCTGCTTAGGCGCTGATTGTGTCGGTTTACCAATATTTCGAGGGCCCTTTCGTTCCCGTTCATATATTTTTTTACCAATACCGAATCCTCAATTAATAGTTCCATACCAATTACTTTTTTTTAGCTTAACAATTATGTTCGCTTTTGTATTAAAAAGCGGAAAAGCACATCAGATTTTTAAAAAAGTAATTTTGTTACGTATAGGCTATTTAGGGTTTAATTGAAACCAAATATAAAAAAAATTAATTGTCCCAAGAGATTTTTTGGGAAGTAATCGTGTTTATAGTGTAATCTAATGGCTACTTGGGTAAAACTATACCCCAAATGCACCATAAAGAGCTTTGGTAGGTACCTGATAGGAGACTCAATATAACACTAGCGAATAAATTCCGCATATTGTATCTTTGCAATCTTAAATATACGTATGACCCCAATTAAAGATATAGACCCAAAGCACAATATTATAATAAAGGGGGCCAAGCTCCACAACTTAAAAAATATCGATGTTGTAATCCCTAGGAACAAATTAGTGGTTATAACGGGACTTTCGGGTTCGGGGAAATCTAGCTTGGCATTCGACACACTCTATGCGGAGGGGCAACGCAGATATGTAGAGAGCCTATCATCGTATGCACGACAGTTTTTGGGTAAATTGGACAAACCTAAGGTAGATTATATTAAGGGGATAGCACCCGCTATTGCCATAGAGCAAAAGGTGAATTCTACCAATCCCAGATCTACTGTTGGGACTTCAACAGAAATTTTTGATTATTTAAAATTAATGTTTGCCAGAATTGGTAGGACCATATCTCCCATTTCTGGTTTGGAGGTTAAAAAACATACAGTAACTGATGTGGTAGAACATGTGAAAACGTATGAAGAAGGCACAAAACTATTGTTACTGGCTCCAATAAAAATTAGTGCAGAAAGAGATCCTATAAAATCGCTTCAGTTATTATCCAAACAGGGTTTTGCCAGAATTTTATACCAGGGAGAAGTCGTAAGGATCGATGATGAAATAACTGACATTGGCAGAGAGTTTCTATTGGTAGTAGATCGGATCATTTTTAAGAATGATGAGGATTTTTACAATAGACTAGGCAATGCCATTGATACTGCATTTTTTGAGGGCAAGGGGGAGTGTTTAATCCAGGAACTCACAACAGGCCAAAATACACCTTTCAGCAATAAATTTGAGCTTGATGGAGTTTCGTTTCTTGAACCAAACGTACATCTATTCAGCTTTAACAATCCCTATGGCGCCTGTCCTAAATGTGAGGGTTATGGCGACGTTATTGGTATAGATGAAGAATTGGTTATTCCCAACACTTCCCTTTCCGTATACGAAAATGCCATTTTTCCGTGGAGAGGAGAAAGCATGGGTCGTTATAGAGACCAATTGGTGAATGCCGCTTATAAATTTGATTTTCCGATTCATAAACCTTGGTACCAACTCACCCAGGAACAAAAAGAGCTTGTATGGCAGGGCAACAGTCAATTTACCGGCCTGAACAAGTTTTTTGAAATGCTGGAGGAAAAAAGCTATAAGATCCAAAACAGGGTAATGTTGTCTAGGTATAGGGGTAAAACCAAATGTACTAGCTGTCGGGGAAAGCGATTGAGAAAAGAAACGGACTACGTAAAGGTCTCCGGGAAATCTATTTCAGACCTGGTAGAATTGCCCATAGAAAATTTAATTCAATTTTTTAAGGAGATCAGCTTAAATGATAACGATCAAAAAATAGCAAACAGACTGCTTAAAGAAATAGAGAGCAGGTTGGGGTTTTTAAACAATGTTGGACTTAGCTATTTAACGCTCAACAGGAAATCCAATTCCCTATCTGGAGGAGAAAGTCAGCGGATAAATTTGGCAACCTCCCTAGGAAGTAGTTTGGTAGGTTCCATGTATATCTTGGACGAGCCTAGTATTGGGCTACACCCTAAGGATACAGAGAATTTAATCGTAGTACTAAAGGCCCTGCGCGATTTAGGTAATACGGTTATTGTTGTTGAACATGATGAGGATATTATGAAGGCAGCGGACGAGGTAATAGATATAGGTCCCTTGGCGGGCACCCATGGCGGGGAGGTGGTAGCACAAGGAACCCTTAAGGAGGTATGTAAATCCAAATCCCTTACTGCAGCTTACCTAAACGGCGACATGGAAATAGCCGTTCCCAAAACGAGGCGTACTCATAAAAAATATATAGAAATTAAAGGAGCACGGGAAAACAACCTAAAAAATATAGATGTAACCTTCCCCTTAAATGTATTGACCGTTATTACAGGTGTCTCTGGTAGTGGGAAGAGTACTTTGGTAAAACGACTATTATATCCCCTAGTACTTAAGGAAATTGGCGGATTTGGTGAAAAAGCAGGTCAGTTTACTAGTATTGAAGGAGATTTCACCTCATTAAAGCATGTAGAATACGTAGACCAGAATCCCATAGGGCGTTCTTCGCGATCCAACCCAGTGACCTATATTAAGGCCTATGATGATATCCGAAGCCTATTTTCCTCGCAAAAACTTAGCAAGCTCAGAGGTTATCAACCCAAACACTTTTCCTTCAACGTAGAGGGCGGCCGCTGTGAGAAATGCAAGGGAGAAGGTGAGATTACTGTGGAGATGCAATTTATGGCCGATGTGCATCTGATATGTGAAACCTGTAACGGCAAGAGGTTTAAAAAAGAAGTGCTGGAGGTTAGGTTCGAGGATGCCAATATTGATGATGTGCTTAATATGACTATAGATGATGCTGTGGATTTTTTCGAAAGGAACAAACAGACCAAAATAGTCACCAAACTAAAACCATTACAGGATGTTGGACTAGGGTATGTAACCTTGGGACAATCCTCTTCTACCCTTTCTGGTGGAGAGGCCCAACGTATTAAATTAGCGTCATTTTTAGTGAAGGGAACTACAAAGGACAAAGCCCTCTTTATATTTGATGAACCTACTACAGGGCTCCATTTTCACGATATTAAAAAATTGTTGAAATCTTTTGATGCCTTACTCGCTAAGGGCCACTCTATAGTTGTTATTGAACACAATATAGATTTGATAAAATGTGCAGACTATATCATAGACTTAGGGCTTGAAGGAGGGGAAAAAGGTGGTCAACTAATAGTATCGGGAACTCCCGAGGAGGTTTCTGATAACAAGGTTTCCTATACCGCACCTTATTTAAAAGAGAAGTTACAAAGAGGCAAATAGGTACTATAGACCAAAATTGATTTTAGGTGATTTAATGTAAATAAAATAGAAATTCACTCAAGGTATTGGTCTAATAAAACGAATTCCATTTGGAGAACACAACTTTATGATAAGTTTATTACCCTAATAATCAGACTGTTGTACTATTTACGGGTTTTTTGGCATGTTGTTTGGTATATATCAATCAAACGCAAATTATTGCACACTAAATTAAAAACCTTATATCATGAGAAATTTAATACTCCTTTTTACAGCGCTTGTTTTTAGTACTTCCGGTACTATAGCGTCTACTACAAAAGATAAGGTTGCAACAAGCAATGCTTATAAGAACAACGACTCCTTTATATTTGTTGAAAATGGCATTACGTTTTCAGTATACCCCGATGGGGAGTTCGATTTTTATATCGACAACAGGGTTGGCGTAAATGCCAATGTTAATTTTGGAAATGCCAACATTACCTTCAACTCTGGTTATGATTATAATCCCTATGTACAATATGACGATTATGGGGCTATAATCCAGGTAGAGAATGTTCCCGTGTATTACGATTATTACGGTAGGGTAACCCAAATAGGTGAGGTAGATATTCGATATCGCAACGGAAGGGTTACAAGATTAGGCGGACTGTACGTGTATTACAACAATCACGGTCACTACAGTCACCATAATGGCTATATCAATGTTTATAATCGGAATTATGTATACAGACCTTTTCACGGGTATTTTGCCAGACCATTAATTGGGTTCCATATGGTATATAACAATCCTTATAGGAGATATTACAATCCTATCAGATATAGTTACTATAGACCTTATCACCACAATTACCGTAAGTCGTATGCAAAAGTAGGGCACCATTATAAGTACAATAAGTCGCACGACAAAAGACGTTCGGTATATAGGAACGACAAACGTGTTGCAGAAAGGGACAATGGTTATAGAAGTCAGGCCAACCAAAGGTCCAACAGAAGTGTAAATAGCAGAAATGCAGGCCTTAGAAATAATCAGGGTAGTACTAGAAGTTCATCAGCACGTTCCAATAATAGCGGTAACCGTACTGTAAATAGAAGTACTACTGCACGTTCCAATAATAGCGGTAACAATACCGTAAATAGAAATACAACAGCACGTTCCAATAATAGCGGTAACCGTACTGTAAATAGAAGTACTACTGCACGTTCCAATAATAGCGGTAACAATACCGTAAATAGAAATACAACAGCACGTTCCAATAATAGCGGTAACCGAACTGTAAATAGAAGTACTACTGCACGTTCCAATAATAGCGGTAACACTACCGGAAATAGAAGTACAACGGTAAGAAGCACTTCTAGTAATAAGAAAGGAAACGTCAGCAGAAGTACCACCGTTAGATCTAACGATAATGGCAACAGGACCGTCAATAGGAGCACTACCATAAAAGGTAGGAGTTCAGTTAACAACAGTAGGCCATCTGTAAATAAGAAGAGTAACGCAACAACATCTCGCAGTACAGCTATTAGGAGCAGTTCTCCTAGTAGAAAAAGCAGTAGTGGAACTGTAAGAAGTTCGTCGAAAAACCGACCAACAGTAAGCAGTAGAAGCTCAAATTCTAAATCGAGGTCGGTGAGCAAATCACCTACCAGATCGGTAAATAAGGCCACTAAAGTTACTACTAGAAGTAGGAGCTCTAGGCAGCAATAAAAATAGTTTTTAGGTTGGTTAGTTGTTTAGCCCCGTAGCGAATTTATTCCTACGGGGTTTTTATCTTATTTTTTTCCCGTTATCCTATCCAAATACTTTGATAGTGCACCAAATACATCTTCGGATATTTTAAACCGGTACAGCACAAACACATAAGGAACTATTATTAAGAAACTTTTTAATCCAATATTGACAAGAGGATGAAAAGGAAATTTAACAAAGTAGAACAGTAGGGCAATAATCAATAAAAGAAGGAACACCTTTACCGTTTCCTTTGTGAATGGTTGAATATTAAATTTGGCCTTTACATAAACCAGTTTTATGGTGTTATAAATAAAGAATGCCAAAAAACTAGCTATAGCGGCGCCATCCAAACCATACCTGGGAATTAACCATAAATTTAAAAGTATCGTTAAAACTGCCAACATTACTCCCATTAGGAGCAGGGCTCTATAAAAATCGGAATTGTAAAGAATAGCATTGTTGTTTCCCAAAATAGCATCGTATACCTTTGCCAAACCTAGGATAACTACAATAATATATCCATCACGGTAACTATCCGGTAAAAAATAATAGAGATCGTGAAGATTCAGGATGATCAACAGGAACAAAAGTCCGGATATTATAAACAAGGTGAGCGAACTTTTTTGATATAGCCTCTTAAGGCCAGGGATATCCTTGTTATGGAGTATCTCCGCAGTTAATGGGTAGGTAATATTGTGCATAGACCTAGAGGGTACAGCAATGGTGATGGCCATATAGCCAGCAACACTGTAATAGGCCACGTTTTCAATTTCTATAAACTGATTGAGCATTACCTTATCCACTTCCAATAATACAATCGCTGCCGAGCCTCCCAAAATAATTAAAGCACTATAACTTACCATTGCCATGGTGTTGGGTGGCAGCTTAAAGTTTAATTTTAAATGCTGAAGTTTAAAAGCATAGAACATCATTATTAAGGTTCTTAAAAGATAAAGCAGTACTAGGGCATTGAGAAATGACAATACCGAAATAACATCGACATAGATTAATAACAATAGGATCGATACGGTAATACGGCTAAAAACCTCCTTCATAAAATTCCCAAAAACCGATCGCATATTAACTTTGGCCCAGGCATAGAATACCTCAAAGTACGCCATAGCCACACCGATAAGGAAAATATGCCATACATAGCCTTTTACTACTGGGTTTTCCTTGGACAAAAAGTTTCCAATAGCCTCATTGGAAATTTGTGAAATTAAAGCTATTGGAAGTATAAGTACCAAGGGTAGGAACACCATAAGAGTTAAAAAAGAATCCCTGCTCCTACCCGCTTGGAAACCTGCAAAGTATTTCACAAGGGTGTTGGGAACCCCAAATGCCAAAAGGGGCATTAAAACCGCTGAAGCAGAAAGGATAACGTTGACCAAACCGAAATATTCATCGGTTAAAAATCGGGTATATAGAAAAAGTAGGTTGATTCCCCCTATCACAAAACCAAAATAGGTGATCAAGGTATTGTTCAAAGACTGTTTAAAGACTATTCCCATATTCCTATATACTTGGATAATTTTCTGGTGAGTTCCTTTCTGTGATATTGTTCTGTTTTTGCAAATGGCAAGAACAACTCCCCTTTTTTATATTCCAAAAACCATTGCCATAAGATATCCTTAATTTCTTTAAACTGCTGATAATCAAAAATTATTCCTGTATTTGAAGCTTCAACTAGTGAAGCAACTTCCCATTCCTTAGGTCCTACCCCCAGAATTGGTCTTTTAGAGGCCATATATTCAAAAACCTTTCCCGGGACGATTCCCTTGGTTTCTTCCGAATCGATTTCTATCAATAAGAGAACCTGAGAACTTCTTTGTAGTTCCATTGCTTCTTCATGGGAAAGATAACCTGGAAGATCCAAATAGGGCCCTAATCCACAAGACTCTAAACTCGCAATAACATCCCTACTGACCACACCCGCTAGCTGTAATCTAAAACATTGTTTAAATTCATCGCTTTCCATTACCAATTCGGACAGCGCTTTCCACAGGTTTAATGGGTCCCTTCCCGATAATAAAGATCCAATATGTGATACGGTAAATTTAGCATCCAAGGGGACTGGCCTTTCCTTATACGTATCATAACCATTGGTTATCACGGTGATTGGCTTTGTGGTCAACTGGGAAAATTCTAATTTTGTAGTGTTGCTAGTAACAATAATTTTATCGGCTTCATTTAGCACAAGATGTTCCAGTTGCTTGTGTTTTTTTTGGGAAGATGCCGTAAGCAGTAACTTATCATGATACCCAATAGAAGTCCACGGATCTCTAAAATCGGCTATCCATTGTACTTTGGAGCGTTTTTTTAATTGCTGTCCAATTAAATGAACGCTGTGTGGCGGACCAGTGGTTATTATAATCCCTATATTTTCCTTTTCAATTAACTGGGACAAAAAGTTTACGGATGGCTTTATCCAAAATTTTCTGGCATCGGGAATAAAAAGGTTGCCCCGTATCCATAATAGCAACTTTTCTAGTGGGCTTTGATTCTTGCTCGTAATTATTCCGGCACTGATCTGTTTTGTCTTTTTTTTTGAGAAAATACGCGCCAGCCCATAAGGTTCAAAAATTTTCCTTTTGTATACCCTTATTCCCTCTGGAACCTCCTGCAAAAAGGAGTCGTCCGTAATAGGATAATTTGGATTTTCAGGAGCGTATACAATGGGTTCCACATTAAAAGAGGGAAGGTACTTTGCGAATTTCAGCCAACGCTGTACTCCAGGCCCCCCTGCAGGAGGCCAGTAATAGGTGATAATGAGTACTTTTTGCATTAGTCGGAGGTTTTATTTCCCGATTTCCTAATCGTATAACCGATTCCCAATATTAGGATCAGACCAATAATTATGGAGCTTGCCATAGTAATCTTGGATCCAATTCGCACAATTTCTGGCTGAAATTTAAACTCAATATTATGTTTCCCTGCCGGAATTTCCAGCGCCCGTAACACATAGTTTACTTTAAAATGCTCTGTTAACTGTCCGTCTATATAGGCGTTCCATCCATGGGAATAGTACATTTCAGAAAATACGGCCAACCCTGTGTTGGAATTATTGGAACTATAGGTCAGGTGATTGGGGCTGTAGTTAGTTAATTGTATGCCAGCGGTAGAATCTACTTGATAATCCGTATTATTGAGTGTAAACTTTGAACGATTGAATACCGCTTTGTGTTTTAGATCCAAGGTGTCTAATGCCATAATTTCCTCATTGGCATTAGTCACTGAGATTAATTGGTCTACAAACCATGCATTGCCGTTTGCATCGGGATTTTGGGCAGGATAGCTTCTGCCCTCCTCGTCTTGTTGCACAATATATTTTACGTTTAGCATACTTAACACCCCTACTTTACCCTTATAAATATAAAATTTGAATAAATCTTCAAGTCCAGCTGGTTTTGCAGCATGGTATCCCCCTACCGATTGGTGAAAATAGGAAGTTCTGGCTCCATTGATTCCCTCATTAGGATCGTACACTCTAAAAATACTCTTATCCTGGGCAATTTGCTTATCAAATTCGGTCTGCTGAAAGGGTTCGGACATTCTTCTTTTTGCTACAAAATCGTCCTCATCTACATAGCGTTTTGCCACGCCGACCAAATCGAATAAAATTAGAACACCGATAAACACTACGACAAGCGATTGTTTTAATTTTCCTTTTAAAAAGAACCAGATTACTAAGCTTGCCAATCCCATATAGATCAAAGATCGGAATATATCAGAATTATAAACCGACTTCCGATCGGCTTGGATTAGTGCCAAGATATCATCCCCATAATACTGTCGTAAAGTTTCGTCACTTTGACCCGTAAAAGAGAATAATCCTTTTATAAGGAAAAGGAAAATTCCTAGCCCCAAGGTAATAAAAATGGAAATTTTAAGACTCTTAAATTTCTTAGATTCGTCTATTTTATTGTTAAAAAGTGCCGCCAATGCTAATATGGCTAATACTGGGGCACATAGTTCCAAAATTACTTGGATGGAAGAAACTGCCCTGAATTTATTGTACATGGGGAAATAATCGATCATTAAATCGGTAAGCAATCCAAAATTCTTACCCCAAGAAAGCACCAAAGCCATGATAGTGCCTCCCAGGAGCCACCATTTCACCTTACCCTGTACCAAAAACAGCCCCAAAACAAACAAAAAGAATACAACTGCCCCAATATAAGCGGGTGCGGCAACAATGGGTTGATCTCCCCAATAAAGCGGAAGCCCTTTTGAGAACTCTAAGGCCTTGGTCCTAGAGATCCCATTTTCAGTTAAGTAGTTATAGGTTTTGGATTGTGTCCCAAGGTTCTCGCTATTTGATCCACCAAAAAGTCTGGGAACAAATAAATTAAGGGACTCTGCGATACCGTAACTATATTGGGTGATATAATCCCTGTCCAGACCAGATCCTTTTTCCACAGGTTCTCCTTTGGGATTAATGGTAAGCTCCGATTTCCCCCTAGTACTCCAATCGGCATATTCCTTGGTAGCCATAAGGCTGGTAGCGTTTGCCGCCACACCTAAAAGAACGGCCACCAAGAGCAACCCTACCGATTTTCCAAAATGTTTTAGTTGTTTCTGCTTAAGGGCATCTACTAAATATACGGCCCCCAGAATCAGCACTAAGAGCATAAAATAATATGTCATCTGATAGTGATTGGCCCCTACCTCCAAAGCCATAGCAATAGTGGTGAGTAGAAAACCCCAGAGATATTTTTTTCTAAATACCAATACAATTCCCCCCAAAAGCATGGGCATATACCCAATAGCATGGGCTTTGGCATTATGACCAACCCCTAGTATTATAATCATATAGGTAGAGAATCCGAAAGCTAAGGCACCCAATATGGCTAATTTATAATCTACTTTAAGGCAACATAACAATATATAAAACCCTATGAGATAGATGAATAAATAATCTGCCGGTCGCGGTAAAAATCGGATAGTTCTATCGAGTTTTTTAATATAATCATGCGGATAATAGGCCCCAAGTTGATAGGTGGGCATTCCACCAAAGGCACTATTGGTCCAGTAGGGCTCCTCCCCTGTCTTTTTCCTAAAATCGTTCTGTTCCTTGGCCATTCCGGTAAATTGAACAATATCGGATTGCTCTATTACCTTCCCTTGTAATACGGGATGGAAATAAGCAAGGGCTACAAGGATAAAAAATACGGTAACAAAAAAATGGATCAAAAAGGCTCTAAGACCGTTTCTCATGGCTGGTTTATGATAAATGGTTATTCAATTTCTTCAAAATCAATATACTCCCCGACATTTTTCGTGGATTTTCTTTGATTTTCAGGTTTTTTTTCTATTATTATATCGCCAATCTGCGAATCGTCTTGTTGATTTTGAGCGGAGAAACCTTTAAATTTTTCCTTAAAATGTTCCTCAGTTTTTTTTGCGGCATATCTAAGCATTATTGGGCCCAACCATTTCACTAAAATTTTAAGTGAATAGTATACTAAGAGTATAATTAGAATTGTTTTTAAAAACCCCATATTTGTTATTAAATTTTATATCAAAAATACAATTCTAGCGTTGTATTAATAAGGGAAAAGTCTTAAAATAATAATAAATAAAGCACCTATGAAATATTATGTTTCCTTGAAACACATTAATCAGTTGATACTTATTGTGATTAGCGCTTTTCCTTTGTGTGGCTTCTCGCAATATACCGATTTAATCAATTCCAACAGGCCAGGGTTATCCGTTAGTGCCTATGCATTGGGATCGAACGTTTTACAGGCCGAATTTGGAGTGGGGTTAGAACAACAGGACCATTCAAGATTGGCAACGGAATCCAATATATTAGGTGCCGACCTTTCTTTACGGTACGGTCTTTTTTTTGAAACACTGGAAATTAATTACGAGGGTACTTTTGACCATCAGAACAAAACCTATCTCAACACTGGGGTAGAAGTAACAAATTCAGACTTTTCCAAAAACCGCTTAGGCCTCAAGTATTTGATTTTTGATCCCTTTAAAAATCCAGAAAACAACAAACCTGACCTGTACAGTTGGAGAGCAAACAACAAATTTAGATTTAAAAACCTAATTCCCGCCATATCCGTATATGTGGGCGCAAATTTTGTTTTGGGGGACAATCCATATTATCGCGGGGAAGATATTGTATCCCCAAGGGTTATGGTGGCCACCCAAAGTAGCTTGACCTCAAGATTAGTACTTACTACCAATTTTGCTTATGACCGGATTAGAACACCGTTTCCTGAACGGAGTTACATCATCTCCCTTTCCCATGCATTAAGAAATCCGAAATGGAGTGTATTTGTAGAGAATCAGGGTATTAATAGCGAACGTTATTCCGATGTTTTACTACGGAGCGGCGTAGCGCATCTAATAGGTGACAATATGCAGGTGGACCTAAATTTTGGGGCTAGTTTTAAAAACACTCCCAGCAGAATTTTTGGAGCAATGGGCATGTCCTATAGGCTAGATATGCACAAGGATAAATTAAAGGCCATAGAGGACCAGAACGCAGGTAAAAATGGTGGTCGTATCAACAGAAACAGCATGTTGAAAAAGACTAAAAAACAGAATAAGGATTCGGGAGCAGAGGATATAGACCTTGGGCCAACTAAAAAGCAACTCCGAAAAGCAAGAAAAATGGATAAAAAAAACCAAGGGGAAATTGATTTCTAATAAAAGTTTCCTTCTGCTTTTTCCTATTGGATAATATTCCTAATATTGAACCATACAAACTTAATAGTATGGTCACCCTAAAAGAAGTAACATCAAAATCGGAATTAAAAGATTTCGTTAAATTTCCATTTACACTTTACAAGGATTCCCCATATTGGGTGCCTCCCATTATAAATGATGAGATAGCGTCATTTAACAAGAGTAAAAACCCAGTTTTTAAAGATGCCGATGCTTGGCTTTTTCTTGCGTACAAAAACAATAAGATCGTTGGCAGGGTGGCGGCAATCGTAAATGGGTTGGAGGTAAACCATCAGAACATAAAGAAAATGCGTTTTGGTTGGTTCGATTTTATAGACGATTATGAGGTTTCCGAAACTATGTTCAACAAAGTTGCGGAAATTGGTAGACAACATGAGCTTTCCTATATGGAGGGGCCAGTTGGATTTTCCAATATGGACAAGGTAGGTGTGCTAACAGAAGGCTTTGACCATATAGGCACTATGATTACCTGGTATAATCACCCTTACTATGTAACGCATTATGAACGCTTCGGGTTGGTGAAGGAAAAGGAATATATGGAGAATAAGTTCCCATTTATTAATGCGAATCCGTTGTTTTTCGAAAAGGTCAATGCCATAGTGAAAAAACGCTATGGGGTCAAGGAACTCAATTTCACCAAAACAGAGGAAGTTATGCCTATGGTGGATAAGATGTTCGATCTATTTAATGAAAGTTATTCGAAACTCTCTTCTTTTGTCCCAATGACGGACCCACAAAAGGAGTATTTCAAGAAAAAATATATTTCCTTTATCAATCCAGAATATATAAAGTTTGTTCTGGACAAAGACGACAATCTAATTGCATTCGCAATTGTTATGCCTTCTTTTTCTCGAGCCATGCAAAAAGCTAAGGGAAAATTATTTCCCTTTGGATGGTACCATCTACTAAATGCCAAGAGAAATAGCAAGGAAGTGATTTTTTATTTAATAGGGGTGCACCCAGAATATCAGAATAAAGGAGTTACTGCGGTAATTTTTAATGAGTACCACAAAACCTTTACGGAAAAAGGTATAGAAAGCTGTATAAGAACCCCTGAATTGGAGGAAAATGTGGCGATCAAACAGTTATGGAAGCATTTTGACCCTCAGATTTACAAAAGGAGAAAAACGTTCCGAAAAAATTTGTAATACTAGTCCTAAATTTTCGTCCGGCAACCCCTTCCCTACCCATGCATTGTTATGCAGATGTCATGGCCTTTGAACACTAGGAGGTCCTAGGTCAAAACCAAAGCGGCAATAAGAACTCATTGGTTTTTTTTGCACTAGCCAACTCGCTTTGGAGCCATACCATATAGGTATAGCCCAGACAAGGCTTCCTTGCATTAACTACATGTACAATTAATTTCCACTAGCCTTAAATCAGAACTTACAACTACCGATTATTTATTTTTGATATGTAACGATTTCTTTATGGCTTCTTATATTCAATAGAAAAGTAACATTACTGAAGAACCACAAAAGATGAATCGGCCAAATATAGTGGTGCCTATAACCGACCAATGGCATACTCAAACAACAGGCTATCAATGGTGATCACAGTATAGACAATTCGCATTTAGATAGTTTGGCAGTGGTAAGCGTCAATCTCAAGAATACGGTATCCAGACTACCCGTAAGTTCTCTATATTAGGCATCGCTTTTAACAGATTCCCATTCCGTGACGTATGGGGTATTCATAAACGAGGTACAGCTAGACGCAGATGTGGTAATTACCGAAAAAGTGGATAGCGAGGAAGATTACAGAATGCTCCCCGAGAAAACGACGAGGGGGTTCCCTATTATGGAAAGACCATGAATTTCGGAATAACTACAACAGCTTTGATTGTTAGTGTTTTAGGGGCTTTACCTTTAATAAAAAAAGGTTAAATTAGCTTTTGAACACTATCGTTGGTTTCATCTGGGATGCACCTTAAATACATCAAAACTTGTTCCCAATTTTGATGCTCACATGACTTTAGAGGTGACTTACCCTACAGCTCCATGAAGGTCGGTAGGGTTTTCAACCAGGATTATGAATCTGATTCATTTTAAAGAATAATCCCCATTCCTAATAGGGAGTTGCTAGTAAATCCCGGTTTAACGCAAAACGAAGGATATTAAAAGAAAATCTCAAGACTATGAATAATGGTATTAGCTTACATAACCACAATAAATGAATCGTTGGGCCTGTGGGCTATTGCTATTAAGATTTAAATATAATTAGCGCATTAAATGAAAGATTTTGATTGGATATTTCAGCTTTTAGGCCGTTTCCACCCCTTATTGGTACATTTTCCCATAGGTTTATTAGTCGTTGCCTTAATATTTGAGCTGTTTACGATAGGCGGAAAACGAAAAGGATTACGGGAAGGTATCAATTGGATGATTTACGCAGGAACTATCAGTGCTATATTGGCTGCCCTAATGGGCTGGTTGCTAAGTACCTTTGATGACTATAGCGGAGATTTAGTGAATTACCACCAATACGCAGGAATCGCAACTGCAATTATGGCAATTATCACTGTTTTTTTAATGCGCAAAAAACAGTCAGACTACCGACTTTATCGGTCTGGGCTTTTTATTACCGTAATATCGCTGACAGTTGCAGGACATTTAGGGGCAAACCTGACCCACGGCGAGGACTATCTAACAAGTGTTCTCCCCGGGAATAATGATTCCTACGACAATAGTAAATTGGTTGGGCTACTTTCTGAATTAAAGAAATCGGATTCCCTATCCTTATCCCAACAAGACCAACTAAATCTTGGGGTGAGGGCTATTTTTGCACATAACTGCTATCAATGCCATAGTGAAAATAAACATAAAGGTGACTTGATTCTGGATAATAAAGAAGGCGTTTTTAAAGGCGGCGAAGGGGGGCCAGTCATAGTTGCTGGTAAACCTGCAGCAAGTGAGCTGTATAAAAGGATTACCCTTTCCCCAGATGATGACAATGTTATGCCAAAGAAAGGAAAGGTATTAAAGGACAATGAAATAGCATTGATTAAATTATGGATTCAAAACGGTGCGCATTGGTCCGATCAAGCACTTAAAGTATTCCCAGAAGCAGAATTGGAACTTGTAAAACCCGATTTGCCGAGAATTGAAAACCAAACACACCCGGTGGACAAATTAATTGCGTCCTACTTAGACAAAAATAACATCGACTGGCCTTCTGTGGTCGATGACAGGACCTTTATAAGGCGTTCTTATATGGATATTATTGGGCTACTTCCCGAACCGAAGGACATCAAAGAATTTATAGATGATTCCAATCCAAATAAAAGAAACGCCCTTATTGATGCCCTTTTGAACGATACCCATAACTATACCCAACATTGGTTAAGTTTTTGGAATGATCTTTTACGGAACGACTACAGCGGAACTGGATTTATAACCGGAGGTAGAAAACAAATTACCGATTGGTTATATACCTCCTTGGAAGAAAACAAGCACTATGATGAAATGGTGAAACAACTGGTTAATCCAACCGCGGTTTCTGAAGGATTTATTAAAGGAATCCAATGGAGAGGAATAGTTAATGCCAGTCAACGCACCGAAATGCAGGCAGCCCAAAATATTGGGCAGTCCTTGTTGGGAGTTAATGTAAAATGCGCTTCATGTCACAATAGCTTTGTAAGTAACCTTACCTTGGAACAATCTTATGGGTTTGCATCAATCTTTTCAGAATCCACAATGGAGCTAAATCGATGTGATATGCCCATTGGTAAAATGGCAAAGGTGAATTTCCTTTATCCCGAATTAGGTTCCGTAGAGGCCGAAAGTATTAAGGAACGACTACTAAAACTATCTGAGGTAATCGTTAAACCCGAAAATGGTAGACTGTACCGTACTATTACCAATCGATATTGGGAACAATTAATGGGCAGGGGAATAATTGAGCCTTTGGATGAAATGGACAATGAGCCATGGGATGCCGATCTCCTAGATTGGTTAGCTTCTGATTTTGTAGATTCTGGGTATGACCTTAAACATTTGATAAAGCAAATAATGACGTCTAAGGCATATCAAATGCCAACCGCTAACTACCAAAATATAGAGGAGATAAAATCGGAATACGTATTTAAAGGGCCAATTCTTAAGCGGATGAGTGCCGAGCAGTTCTCGGATGCCGTAAGCCAATTGATTAAACCCGTATTTGCCGCAGTGGCCTATAATCCCAAGGGTAATGGGCTGCCTTCCTCTCGGGTTTGGCATAGAGAATTAAAGTTCGACAGGGATGTTCTTCCAGAACCGGGCAAGAGATATTTCCGAAAAACATTCTCACTCCCGGACCAACCTATAGCAAGTGCCACCGTCCTAATTTCCGTAGATCATTCCTATACCCTCTATATAAATGAAAAAAAATTAGCACAGGGAACGGAGTGGACAAAAGTGGATAAGCTCAATGTCCAAGAGGTTCTGAGAAATGGAACAAATACAATAGCCATTGAAGGGATTAACGAAGGGAATATCGCCAATCCTGCAGGAATACTATTCTCCATGAAAATAACCTATTCGGACGGTAGTGAACTGATACTAAACTCGGACAACAGTTGGAAAAGTACAGCTGACCACCAAAGTGAAGGTTGGGTTAGTATTGATTTTGATGATAGTAAATGGCAAGAAGTCCGTAATTATGGGACTAAAAATTGGGGTAAACTGATCCATTTTACATTTGAACAGCACAACGGAGAATTTGCACGGGCAAGTCTGGTAGAACAGCATCCGTTTTTGAAAGCTTTGGGGCGGCCAAGCAGAGAAAATGTAACCACTTCAAGAGATGAACAAGCCACTCTTTTACAAGCATTAGAATTGACCAACGGAGAGTTTTTTAATAATGTTTTGGAGGAGGGCGCTAGTATATGGCTCAAAAGGTATAGTAATGATAGTGATAAAATTGTAGTAGAACTCTATCAAAAATCACTAGGCAGGAATCCCACTGATCAAGAAAAGAAAATAATGCTTTCAGCACTAGGCAATCAACCAAAGAAAGAAGCCTTACAAGATTTATTTTGGTCTACCTTGATTTTACCTGAATTTCAATTTATAAATTAATTATGGCAACGGATAATAAAAATGCACGTAGGGATTTTATTAAAAAAATGGCGTCAGCTAGTCTAGCAGCTTCAGCGACGACGATACCAATGGCCAGCTTTTTAAGCTCTTGTACCAATACTATTCCAAAAATTCCCGCTACTGCTGACACTGTTATTTTGTTGTGGATGGCGGGCGGAATGTCCCATACGGAAACGTTTGACCCTAAGGCCTATGTCCCCTATAAGAAAGGGGTTGAGAGTAAGAGGATCTTGAGTACTTTCCCTAAAGTTCCAACCCTTGTAGATGGACTCGATTTTTCACAAGGCCTGGAATCGATTGGGGGCGTCATGGACAAAGGCGCCATTATCCGTTCCTACAAAGCTGCTGATCTTGGTCACATATTACACACGAGGCATCAATACCATTGGCATACATGTTATGAGCCACCACAGACTGTACAAGCTCCTCATATAGGTGCTTGGATAGCCAAAGAATTGGGGCCTGCCAACCCCGTTATTCCACCATTTATTTCGATGGGTCAACGATTCACGGTTGGAGAGGCAGAAGAATTAAAGGCATTTCATACAGCAGGATTTCTGGGTAGCGAATACGGTCCCTTTCTAATACCAGACCCTTCTTCTGGTTTAGACAGTGTTAGACCACCGCAGGGGATGTCGCTTAAAAGGTTTGAGGCCCGGTATAAACTGTATAAAGAATTGGCCAATAAGAGCAAGGTCATGGAAGCTGGAAGCGATTATCAAAGGGAGTCCCTAATGCGTTCCATGGAACAGTCCTATCGGCTATTGAATTCCCCCGAATCAAAGGTTTTTGACCTAAGCCAAGAGCCAAAGGAGGTGTATGACACCTATAATACTGGCCGATTTGGGTTGGGATGTCTTCTGGCCAAAAGATTGGCCATGAATGGTGGTAGGTTTATAAGTGTTTCAACAGAGTACGAACCTTTCCTTGGATGGGATACGCACGAAAATGGCCATACACGAGCCGCTAAAATGAAAGAACTTATCGATAGGCCAATTGCCCAATTGATTAAAGATTTGGACGAAAGCGGTCATCTGGACAGAACCTTAATTATTCTGGCTAGCGAATTCAGTAGAGATGCCATAATGGAGGGGCGTCCTGGTGAACAAGTGCAAGACCAAGTAAGTCAACCTGATGTAATAGAGGATGAGAAGTTCTATGGTATGCACCGACATTTTACGGATGGCTGTTCTATACTGATGTGGGGAGGTGGCATTAAAAAAGGGCTAGTATACGGCAAAACCGCTGATGAAAGACCTTGTTCCTCAATAGAAAACCCAGTGGTCATTGACCAAGTACATCAGAGTATATATCATGCGTTGGGAATCCATCCAGAGACACAGTATACCATTGAAGGGAGACCATTTTATACCACCCCTGACGGGCATGGAAGACCTATCCTGGATCTATTTGGACAACCTATTGATAAAAGTTCTAAAAATGTTAGTTGATTTCGTTTTTTAGTCCACAATTGCCAAAATAACTGCGGATTTTTAGGTCATTGATGTATATTGTACTACCCAATTAAAACGGATAGTATCTTTAATAATCTTACTGAGCAGTAATTGAAAGCTGGAAATTTATTTACAGGGGATAATGAACATGGAACTATACCCACATAATGAGTTGCAAGATAACATCAAATTAACCATACCATTCTTTATGTTAACGAGGGAGTTAACAATTAAACTTGAAAAACTATGACTAAAATAGAAACAAATCGCAGAAAATTTCTAGGTACAACTGCCAAAGCAGCGGCGGGAATTTTTGTAGTACCTCATTTCAATATCATCAATTCCAAGCCTAAATTACATGAAACCATTATCGGTCAGGGCGATTTTAAATACAGGATACATAAAGAGTGGGGAAACCTAGATCCGAGTAAGACCCCTGTCAATAATTGTCACGAAATGGTAATGGATTCAAGGGGCCGCATGATTATGGTTGGGGACGACACCCATAATAACGTGTTAATCTACGATAAGTCTGGAAAATTATTAGACTCATGGGGCATACGTTATAAAGGGGGGCACGGTCTTTCTTTATGGAACGATGGAGCAGAAGATTTTCTTTTCATTTGCGATACAGACGGGTCTATGATAAAAACAACTTTAAACGGCAGGGAATTAATGCTGATAGGGCATCCTTCCCAATATGGGGCCTACGAAAAGGACGATTCATTTAAGCCTACTGAAACAGCTATCGGTCCCAATGGGGATATCTATATTGCCGATGGCTACGGCTCGCAATATGTACTCCAATTTACCAAAGAAGGGGAATTTATTAGAAAAATAGGAAACGGACGTGGCACCGATAATGATCAATTCCAAACCGCACATGGAGTATGTATAGACGCTAGGGATAAAAATAACCCTACCCTATTGGTCACCTCTCGTGCAAGTAATTGCTTTAAAAGATTTTCCTTAGAGGGCAGATATTTAGAAACTATTTCGCTCCCAGGAGCATTCGTTTGTCGCCCAGTACTTCATGGGGACAACTTATATGCGGGTGTTTGTTGGTCTTCAAAAGTAGATTTTATAGAAGGAAATATGCAAACCCATCCTACCAGCACCAATCCAAAATCTGGTTTTGTAACCATCTTAGATAAAAACAACACGGTGGTTTCCAATCCTGGAGGTACACCGCCCAAATATAAAAATGGCAAATTGCAGCGAATGTTGCAACAGGAACCCATTTTTCATCATTGTCATGATGTATGTATTGATGATGATGAGAACATCTATGTGTGCCAATGGAATGCCAATAAAACATATCCAATTAAATTGGAAAGAATCTAAGAATACTCAAAATATTTAGGAAACATCCCTTCTATTTACACCTGATATAAAGATATAATTTTCTTACGGATAGGCTATGCAATCGAATAGGATATCGTTAGAGTTTAAAATTCGTGATACTCAATGAACAGTAAAGTGCAAATACGCTTTTGTTATAATCTCTTCTTGATATGTACAATTGTTTTTATGGTTTCTTGTAACGAAAAGAAAAAGGAAATAGCCGAACAACCGCGAAATACAACTAGGCCGAACGTATTGGTGCTTTTAACGGACCAATGGCGTGCTCAGGCAACGGGCTATGCCGGTGACCCCAATATAAGTACACCACATTTAGATAGTTTGGCAGCGATAAGCGTTAATTTTAAAAATGCGGTTTCCGGCATGCCTGTATGTTCCCCATTTAGGGCATCACTTTTAACAGGTCAACGTCCGTTGACGCATGGGGTCTTCATGAACGATGTACAGCTAGATACCAATGCGGTTACTATTGCGAAAGTGTTTCACAAGGAGGGATATGATACTGGCTACATAGGTAAATGGCATTTGGATGGTCATGGGAGACTACAAAATGTTGCCCCTGGAAAGAGAAGACAGGGATTCCAATTTTGGAAAGGCAATGAATGTACCCACGATTATAATGAATCTGTGTATTATGACAACGAAGATCCAACTAGAAAAATTTGGGACGGGTACGATACCTTTGAACAGACCGATGCTGCCATCGGCTATATTAAGGAAAGAAAGTTGGCCGATAATCCGTTTATGATGATTCTTTCCTACGGTACACCGCACGCGCCATACCACACCGCGCCATTGGAATATAGGAACCGATTTGATCCGAAAAAAATCCTACTCCGCAGGAATGTGCCGGATAGCCTTAAAGAACGAGTGAAAAAAGATTTAGCGGGTTATTATGCCCATATAGCAGCTCTGGATGACATGATTGGCAAGCTGATAAAAAACCTTAAAGATACGGGGCAATTTGAAAATACTATCATTGTCTTTACGTCTGATCACGGGGATTTATTGGGTTCCCATGGAGCCTATAAAAAGCAGCAACCTTACGATGAATCGGTTAAAGTGCCCATGCTATACTATATTCCTGACAATTTAAAAATTGTAGCTGGAGAACGGGATGCGTTGATGAATTCGGAAGATATAATGCCTACCCTTCTTAGTCTTTGTAATATTTCTATTCCTAACACTGTAGAGGGAATAGATTATAGGCCTTATTTGGAAGGGAAAGAGGAAGTTGGGCACGCCACCTTGCTAAGCTGTGTACAACCCTTTGGACAATGGAGCAGATCACAACATGGTGGCAGGGAATACAGAGCCATAAAGACCCAACAATACACCTATGCCAGGGATTTGAATGGTCCATGGTTACTGTTTGACAAAATAAATGACCCTTACCAGTTAAACAACCTTGTGGGAAATGAGGGATATGCTTCCGTACAGGATGCTATGGAAAAATTGCTATCCCACCGATTAAAAGAAACCGGGGACGAATTTCTTCCTGGTATGGAATACATAAAGAAATGGGGGTATCTGGTTGATAAAACAGGTACAGTACCATACACTAATTAACTTCATAGGACACTTTCCCGTAAATAGCTTAAACAGTTAATAGACTGGGTCTAGAATAACAATGACACACTTAACTGAACATAACCACTATAAACTTTTTAATCTTATATTTCTATATTCAACCTTCATAGGGGGGCCTACATGCACCTGAACTCCTAAATGCCCAGTAAGTGCTCTATTTATGTGATCCTCATCTATTACCTCACTCATTAAAATACCATTCACATAGTGTTGCAGCCTGTTACCTTTAATAATAAGGTGCATCTCATTCCAGTCTTCGCTTTTAATCTCAGTTTTTAGCTCATCAGAGGTTCCCAAGGATTCTAGTACTTCCCTGCTCTGCCATGCATTATTAGCTATATTGCCCCTTATTGAGTCCGGCGCATCTGGATTTTCTTGCGACTTTATAACCGCTTTTTCTCCTCGATAGGCCAAAGTGGTCCGTTTTCTCTCCTCATAATTTTGTCCTGTATAATTAATCTTTCCATCTATATCTGCTTGATAACCGCGTAAAGCAAAAGGAATGCCATCTACTTTTTCACTTCGGTAATTTATACCACTGTTACCCGCTTCGGCGATACGAAACTCTAATTTCAGTTCAAAATCCGCAGGTTGTCCACCCTCCCAGATTAAGAACGTATTCTTTTTTAGCAAAGTAGTTGGGGTTACCTCTCCTACTAAGGTACCGTTTTCCACCCTCCAGTAGTCAGGATCTCCACTCCAGTTGTCCAAGGATTTACCATCAAAAATTGGTGTAAATTCATCATCTTGTCCCACAGTAGAAGCAACTACCTCAGTTGTTTTCTCCTCTTTTTTTTCCTTACAGCCATGTAACCCTACTAAGAAAATACATACTATTAAATAGTTGATTTTTAATTTCATTGTTTATTGTTTTTTGGTTTATCGTAATACATATATAATCCGTCCTTTCCGGCAACTATAATTTCCTTAGTTCCCGTACCGTTTAAGTCATAAACACTAAAGTAGACTCCGGTTCCCTTCCCCTCTCCATAAGGACCATAGTCTATGACTTGCTTGCTAAAATTTTCGCCATTCCACTTAAAATAATATAATCCCAGATCATCTTCACCTCCAGGATCCTTACCATTGTGGGCACGATAACGCTTGCCGGTAACCAACTCATTTTCCCCATCTAAATCAATATCGATCCATTCCATACTATGATATTGTGAGTTATAAGGATCTATAGGATGTTTTAACCATTCGGTTTTTCCTTTCTTCTTCGCAGGTAACTGCTCATACCAATGCAACCCATATCCATGGCCTTGCCCCGCTATAATATCCGCCTTTCCGTCATTGTTTACATCTGCAACTATTATGGGTATACTGGCCCCACCTAAGTCAAAATCCGGATGAAATTTCCAAGTTCCTTCATAAGGGTTTTCTGGTCCTTCCAACCAACCTTTGGCTAAAATAAAATCCCCTATACCATCACCATTAACGTCACCAAAGCCTAAACCGTGTCCATGCTTCCCATATATCCTGTGCTTGGTGAACTTAGCAGCGCCTTTTTTATTGGCATCCAACACTAGACGGTAAATAACCAGCGAGTCATTTGGAGTGTTGGGCACTATTTCCATAATCCCGTCGCCATCCACATCCCAAGACCGAGTGGTTTCTATATTACCGGCTTCTGCTATAAGATGTTCCTGCCACTGGCTACCATCACCAGGGTTCTGTTTCCAAACCAACTGTTTTCCGAACCATCCTCCGGTAATAAAATCCATATAGCCATCGCCATCTACATCCAAGGGGATGGTAGAAAAATCGTCATAGTATTCTCCATATCGCTTTGCTGAACCTATATAATAACGGGTTTGATAGTGGGGACCTTCATACCAATAAGCGCCAGAGACAATATCGGGAATTCTGTCATTGTTCACATCAAATACGCCAACGGTTTCATAACTTTCTGAAGCAATTTGTTTTTTCAAGTATTGGATAGGTGCTGCTTGGGAATAAGCAACCACACCTCCCATACATACAAAAAGGGTTAACAATTGTACAAGAATGCGTTTATCTAAAAAGATAAAAGCTGGGGTTACGCATTTTAAATGCATGTAACCACCAGCTTTTTGGGTCAAAATATTCATGGTATTAATTTGCCTCTTGATAAACAGGACTATCTGGATTTCCTCCTGATGCTAAATAGGCCAATAGATCTTTAACTTCTTCAGCATTTAGTCTGTTAATAGTTCCCGGTGGCATCCATGAAATTGTGGAATACTTGGTTCCCGTAACCTGATCTTTAGGAATTTCACGGGTCATGTCTGGGGCATAAGGATTCTGTGATACCACATAACTTTCCTCCGTTTCACTCATTAGCCTACCAACAACAGATTTACCATCTTTAAGACTGTACACTGTAGAAATATACTGGTCAGAGATAACGTCGTTGGGTAGAATAATTGCCTTGAGCATATCCTCTGGGGAAAACCGTGTCCCTAACTGTGTAAGATCTGGACCAATATTCTGCCCTTCACCCTGCATCGTATGACAGCTAATACACGCAGTAGTTACATACATGTTCTTGCCATTTTCAAAATCACGTCCCTGAAGGCCATCGGCCAACAAGGGTTCTATATCTTCTACCTCCCAATTCTTACCAGGACCCTTAGGTTGCACCACGTTGCTCGCCAGATCATTTCCAGAACTAGTCAATAATTCGGCGCCGGACATTTTATCGTAATAATCAAATTTATCCTTAGGAACGTTCGCCAAAGCCTTCTTCCTAGCCCTATCTATAAATCCAATATAGCTTCTACCCGCTTTAAAAGAAAAGGCCCTATTAAACCATTTAAAGTATTTTTCCCTTAATTCTGGGGTCCATCCTTTTTCAACATCGGCTATTACCATACCGTAATACGTGTGTTGTGCAGGTGGCATATTCTTCAAAGTAAGGGCGATATCCATACCGTACTGTGGGTTTCTAAGAATAAGATCGGATGCCTCGGTGGCTGAATTCGCCATTACATCTGCATTTTCGCCAGATTGTGATTCCAAGAGAGCCAAAGTCTTACTTGCTACGGTAGGATCATTTAAATAGGCCAAGGTTTTGCTTAACAATTGGTTAAGTACATCTGTGTGGGCAGGATACAAAGGAGATAAGTGGTTTATCACTTTTGTGCCTAAAGCGGCAGATGGCTTTCCAAATCGGGCCAATGTTAATTCAAAGGCACGAAGAGCGTCTACTTGATTTTGTTGGGAAAGCGATTTTAAATCTATCCCCAACAAAGCATTGAGCATTTTAGATTGTTGTTCCTTGTTGCCCTGATGAGCAAGAGCAATAATCCCTTGAGTCATTGTTACCGGATCTTTTTCCCCAAATACTTTATCTTGCCATTCGTTTACTGGTTGATGTTCTACAGCTATCCTTGCGGCGTATTGAAGAAAGCGATCCTCATGATTTAAATAAGGCCAGGCAAAAGCCACAGCACCCTGTTTTGGACCTAAATGATAAGCTTCTAACTCCCTTCTTATTTTATTCTCTTCTGTTAACGGGGTGTCATTTTTCACAGCTGCTACAGATTCGTCACCTGTATAATGTACCCTATACAGATCAGAATCCAATCTACGTCCTCCAGTTAGGAAATACATTGCACCATCTGGTCCAATAACCCCATCTGTTAATGGTAAGGGGATACCCGATAAAAACTCTTCCCTTTCACCTTCATAGGAAGATCCATTTGGTTGAAGATGAATAGCATAGATGATACCGAAACTCCAATCGAATGCATAAATACTTTTTTGGTAGCGCTCTGGAAATTTAGCACCTCGCCCATGTACTACATTTGTGGGTGAGCCCTGCCCAATGTTCATTACTGGAGCTAGGTTATCAGGATAGGCTGGTGACCACTTGCCGTTACCCGTACGCCATCCAAATTCACTCCCACTGGTAACATGACAGATTCTGGTAGGACGGTACCAAGGCATACCCAGATCCCATTCCATATCGGAATCGTAAACAAACATATCGCCCTGATCGTTAAAAGCAAGGTCGAACGGATTTCTAAATCCAGCACTTACCAATTCCCATCGCTTCCCTTCAGGATCTATTTTTGCAACCCATCCGCCCGGTGCTCCACGATTATTGGCATGGCCACGAGGATCTTTAACTTCTGGGAATAGATTGTCATTTTCCCATACCTTGGGCAAACGATAAGCATCCATTTCGGGAAGGTCTGTATGGTTACCGGCAATGACGTAAAGGGATTCTCCATCTGGACTTAGCACTATACTATGAGGACCGTGTTCACCGGCACCATTCAACGCTTTTAACTGGGTGATCTTGTCATATTGATCATCATTATCCGTATCCTGTAAACGATACAGTCCGCTAGATTTATCAAAGTCCTCGTTACCCCAATGGTTCACCATAACGTATAAGCTGTTAAAGGCGTACAACAACCCTTGGGCATATCCCATTTGGATAATGGAATCGGCCACAGCTTCACCAGTTTTAATTTTTAACTTTTCAATTTTTGGGGTAAGGTTTTCAGCACCTATAGTGGGAATTTCCATTCTAAATAAAGCTCCGTATTGGTCGGACACAATTAATCGGTCTTTATCGTCAAAGGTCATTGCCACCCAAGAGCCTTGCTCATTATCGGCAGGACTATAGAGGTGTTCGGCCATAAAGCCGGGTTGCAATTTAAGCTTTGCCAATTTTGGGTCTTGTTCTTCGTTGCCTGCTGTATCTATTTTCTTGGTGTCTTTACAGGAAACGGACAATAGCACGGCGGAAATAAGTGCGATTAGAAGTCTGGTCATGTTATTTATGGTTTTAATTTAACTAAATGTATTAAAAATTAGGTTTCAAAAATAATTCTAAGGCCCAGAGTGCATATATCAGATGGTCTTTATTAATAGATTTCTACGAGGAGCTGTTCCTTCAGTATAATTGTAATTCCCATAATTAACTTTATTTCCATATGCAGTAGTATTTATGGGAGTATGAGTTTTTGCAAGATTTAAGTATTTTAACGCTTCCTCATAATCTTCTAAGGTTTGCATGATCCACCCCAACTTTTCAAAGGACTTTCCTGGTAAAATTAACGCTTCAGGAGAATGCTTTTTTATTATGTCAATAACTTCTAAAAGGTTAGGAGTCATGGTTGTGAAATCCCTGTAATTATATAAATAACCTACATAATTGAGCTGAGTCCATATTTCACAAGACTCCTCTTTTAGTGCTTTAGCTTTACTTATGGATTGCAAATAGTGGAATTTACTTTTGGAGTTAGATCCATTATAAAAATTGCTGTAACCATTAGCAGGCCATCCTTCATATATTGGTGAATACTTCTTTGTTTTACTTAAAGGTTTCAGGTATTTATTTGACGACACTGTATCTGTGTGAAAATATTTTTCTTGAAGAAGTAGTGATTCAAAATTATGAATATTGTTTTCTAATACAGGAATTTTGATGGTAGAGTTTTGAGACTTTAGCTGTAAAACAAAAAGAAATAAAAAAATACTATTGGTTTTTTTAAAAAAAAGCATTCGGTTTTTTATAACAGTAAACTGGTTTGGAGCCGTTAAAATAGAAAAAAAACAGTTGTATTCTATTTAATTATCGATAATTCCCTGTGTATGTGTGTTTTTAATGTAAAACTCCCCCCCTATTTGTCTCCCTAATTTTTCCTAGAATGGCAAAATCAACTGGTGATATTTAGTTTTTAATAAATGTCATAATGAACACAATTAAAAATATAATGTTAGCGACCAATTTTCGGTCATGCTCATTTCATACTATCTCTAATGATTGTTTGGCTTAATTTGTATTGCGTTTTTTTATGGCAGGTTAAATTGATATTTTAAGAATTTCATATTGGTTTAAATATAGATAATCCAATTAATCCATTTAGGGTCTAGGTAAAAACAATTGGATTTTCGGTGATTTTTTCTAAAGGCGATCAACATATATTTTCTCCGGTCAAATCAAGCTTTGGAAGGCCTAAGACGGTCAAAGACCATTACCGTTACCATAAACACGAGCCATCAATAAAAATATTGGGGATGTTTTAAGGGTATACTACCCAACTTCACGAAAATAAAGATGGTACCATTAATCATTTTAATCACAGTTTCAGTTATTACTGTATTAGCCCAAAAGCTAATAAAGTGAGATTATAAAGTCCCGTTTTCAGCGAGAATCGGTATGTCCGTAATGCTACTTTTCACCGCAATGAGCCATTTTATGTTTACGGACGGAATGTCTATGATGATTTCCGATTTTTCACCTCTAAAAAAAGAAATTGTCTATTCTACTGGAGTTATCGAAATTATTGGAGCAATCAGTCTACATAACTCAAAATTCAGAACGGTGACCGCATGGTTGCTGATTCTATTCTTTATCCTCATTTTACTAGCGAACATAAAAGCATTCATGGAACAAATAGATTACCAAAGTGTCACTTTCGAAGGTAATGGATTAGTATATTTATGGTTTCGTGTCCCCTTCCAAATTTTCTTTATATTGTGGGTGTATTTTTCTTCGATAATGATTTATTGAAAATTGAGCAATACAAGGAGGAATAAGGAAACGCAAGACACTAAAGCGTTATTTAATAGAAAGTAGCGCATAATTGCTAATCCGTCAAGTTTTACAATTTGGTGAATTGAAAAAGTCGGTAATAAGAAAAATAAAAATATCGACTCGTGCTAAACTGAAAGGAAAAGGTCCCTTTACACGCTATGAGCCATTTACAAAACCCTTATGTACATGGATAAAAGTTTGGAGTACAAAAAAAGTTAACTGATTATAATTTTAAAAACGGAATGAATATAGCATCACTTAGAGTAAAGGTTAGCACACGATAAAGAGGGATTTTAAATGCTTTGCCAAAAAACTTTTTAGCAATTAATTTCCTCAGGGCAAACCCATGAGGCATCGGGCGGTAACTACCGATATCATTTCTACGCCCGCCTGAACAGAATGGGCAGGCAAGCGTTGGGCTTTTAAATCTCACTTAGTGAGTGAAATAGTGATTAATTATTTTCATATTTATAGTATTAATTTAAAAAACATGTTTTATGAGTAATTATTTTAAAAAATACCCAAATAGTGAGGGTTTTTTTGAAGACTATGGTGGCGCT
Organism: Arenibacter antarcticus; assembly: GCF_041320605.1. Classification (NCBI taxonomy): domain Bacteria; kingdom Pseudomonadati; phylum Bacteroidota; class Flavobacteriia; order Flavobacteriales; family Flavobacteriaceae; genus Arenibacter; species Arenibacter antarcticus. The sequence continues at coordinate 3,650,839 of NZ_CP166679.1, read as the reverse complement.
TTCGTTCCACCGTCATTAGAAGTTGAAATGAAAAAAATAGCGGATGCTTATCATACCATAAGTAAATCCCACAACTTTATACAGGAACTACGTAGTATTCGTAAACATTACCAAGGACGCCCTACTCCTGTTTATTATTGTTCTCGTTTGTCAGAAAAATACGGAGGCCGTATTTATTTAAAGCGTGAAGACTTAAACCATACAGGTGCTCATAAACTTAATCACTGTATGGGCGAAGCCTTGCTTGCCAAACACCTTGGCAAAAAGAAGCTTATCGCAGAAACTGGCGCAGGCCAACATGGTGTTGCTTTGGCCACCGCCGCAGCTTATTTCGGTTTGGAATGCGAAATTCATATGGGCGAAGTTGATATTAAAAAACAGCACCCAAATGTGGTGCGCATGAAAATATTGGGAGCAAAGATTGTTCCTGCAACCCACGGCCTAAAAACCTTAAAAGAAGCTGTTGACTCCGCGTTTGAAGCATACCTCAAAGACTCTGAAAATGCGATTTATTGCATTGGATCAGTGGTAGGTCCTCATCCGTTTCCTATGATGGTTCGCGATTTTCAGCGTGTGGTTGGAATTGAAGCACGGGAACAGTTTTTGGAAATGACCGGTGAATTACCCGATAATGTTGTTGCTTGTGTTGGCGGAGGAAGTAATGCCATTGGAATATTTTCGGCTTTTCTTAGTGATAAAGAATGCAAGCTACATGGTGTTGAACCTGGGGGTCACTCTTTGGAATTTGGCGAACATGCTGCTTCCATGACATTAGGGACTCCAGGTGTAATGCATGGTTTTAAATCCTATATGTTAAAAGATGAAAAAGGAGAACCGGCACCCGTTTATTCTGTAGCCAGCGGTCTCGATTATCCGGCTGTTGGACCCGAACACTGTATGCTTAAGGATATGAACTCAGTTAATTACGATGTTATTAACGATAAAGAGGCTATTGATGCTTTCTACGAACTAAGCAGGTTAGAAGGTATTATTCCTGCACTCGAAAGCTCACATGCAGTAGCCTATGCTTTAAAGCTAGCTAAAGAGCAGCCTCAGAAATCTATATTGGTCAATTTAAGTGGTAGGGGCGATAAAGATATCGACTTTGTTGTAGATACTTATGGTTTGCCAGAATAACCCATATGAGATAATTTATTGAAGTATTAAGAGGTAATTAAACCGACAATCCAGTGGCAGCACTGTTTGAAATTAATTGCTGTTTAGTATTTAAACAATGGTAGTTGCGGGTTTGCTTGTGAGGTTTTTTCACAGTAAAATCAGCCTAAGCAAAAACGCAACTACCTTTTCACAAAAACGGTAGGGTACATTTAACAATATGATAGCGGTAATAAGAACCAACTCTCAAAATCGGGATTTTAAAAAACTAGTGGAATTACTCAATTTAGACCTTGCACAAAGGGATGGAGAAACTCATCCTCTAGCTAAGTTTAATACCGTTAGCAGTATAAATTATGTTGTTTTAGCTTTTAAAAAGGGGAAAGCAATTGGGTGTGGAACTATCTCCGAATATGATTCCAGCACCATGGAAATTAAACGGATGTATGTTTCTCCCGTAGTTAGAGGTCAAAGAATTGCAGAAAAAATACTATCCGAATTAGAAGCTTGGTCCAAAGAATTGGGAAGCACAAAATGCCTTCTCTTTACAGGTTCTAAACAACCTGAAGCTAGTAAACTTTATCAAAGAAATGGTTACTGGTCAATTCCAAAGTATGGTATTCTCAAGGATATTCCTGATAGTCTATGTTTTGCAAAAGATCTTTAACAATAACCGTGCTTACAACTAACTGTTCTATGAAAAAAATGTTGGTTTTAGCTTAACCAATGTAACCTTCCCATAATATGCCATGGTCGTTCATTATATCTTCCAATCCCAAATTGCTTTTTTCACTTCGTTTTTGTTCTATACAGTATGGATTTACCCGAGGCTAGATAACCTTCAACTAGCGTAATCAAACCGACACCTCTATTTAACTTTACTTTTCTAGTATCAAATTGGCCTTAGGATGTTGGAATAATTTCAATAAGGCACACTTCTCTTGGTTTTAATTGATGTTCTACAATAATCTCATTGTCCTTATAGGTTGTCAGCAATTTTCTACCTTCATTATTTATTAAATAGACCTCCCCATTTGAAGAAATGTTGTAATCGTTTGTGTCTATTTTAAAGTTAATCAACATATGTTTTTCACTTATACTGGTCAAGGGAATTCCAACGTTACCATCATCGGCTTTCCAAGCTCCAGAATAGGCCAAGGGATATTTCTTTTTATACGCAGTAACATTTTGGCCCTTTCTGCCTGCGTATATGGAAAGTTTGGATATATCCAATTCTTCTTCTGGAATTTGCATAGATGGGGCTCTTAAAAATTTTCCGTGTAGCAAGTATTTTAATCCCTGATACCTGATTTTCGCAATACTCATTAAATAATCAATTTCTTCTTTTCTTTGGGTATCCAAAAGTTAGAAATTGTTGGCTGCATGCCCCAGACAAAAGACCTGGCCTGTTCCATTAAGAATTGCTTGTTAAATATGGGGTCCAAAGGTTGTTCCTGATTTTCCGGTGCAAATTCTTTAGGCCATAGCTCATCATATGGAGGCGTTACCAACGAGGAATAATTACCGTAGGTTATGGCATATTCATGATAAACTGCCTGAAAGAACGGAATAACCTCCCATTGCCCAACTCCAGAATATCTTTCTCTACTTACTTGAAGGGTCAGGAAAAGATCGAGGTAGGGCATCCAACTTTCGTTACAATGTTCACCTGCTAAAATTGGTTCCTTTGCAATAGAAATCTTAGAGCGGTTTTGATCGGTAAGTATTCCGAAATTCTTAAACCAATAATTACCGCCACCTATTGCATGCCCATGTGCTTTATCATAACACACTCTAGACATGCAGGCTTGATCCATATACACCCCATTGGTCCCATATACATTAACCGCGCTTTCGGATAAGGAGGTGTATTTGTCTTTCCAGAATTGAGTCCCCATACACATATTCGTTAGGGAATTACCTGTGAAAATATTATATGCATGAGACCTTAAATCCCCATTTATATCCTTAACTGCATACACCGAAGCATTTTCGGTTTCCCAGCTCTCAGTAGAATCGCCCTACTGAAAGGAATTCATGTACACTATGGAATGAACACCCTTTTGTTGTGCCAACTTCATCGCATTGATAAAGGACGCTCCCCCTTCCCTCGGTGGAAAATATTCTGGAAAACCTTCATCATATGAGGCACCATGCCACCAGTGCCAAAATACATTAACAGGCAGTCCCAATCGTTTTTTTAATGCTGCAGCTGGCACCAATACATTATCCGATCTACCCCTATTCCAAACCCATAATGCGGTTTCTTCCAACCAATCTGGATGTAGACCATTCTTAAACCTACTTTTAGAGGTCCATTCCTGTTGGGAACCCCATTCCCTATACTGTTCTGCAGCGGTAATCCAATCTCCCTTAAACGACCCTATTACAGCTTCATAAGATGGAGAATATGAATTGGCATTTGCATCAAAAGACGGGTAATTGGACATTTGGTAGGTTAAATTATTAGCTATATCAAGTTGAAGTGAATAGCCTTTCCTATAGGTGAGGGTGTCATTTGAGGCAAGATATAACCCAATTTTATCGGCATTATACAAAGCCAAACACTGTAATGAAAGATGATCTGGATACACCCAATCCATACTCTTTTTTTTCGATTTTTTAGCCGATAGAATTCCCCTTGGGGCCGTTATTAACTCTCCCATTATGCTGGGTATAGCTAATTTCTCCAGACCTAAATCCTTAAACCCACTAATTTTAGGAAACACAACACTATTAATTTCTTTACCCTGCGTACCATCAAGTGATATTTTCCAATAGGATAAAGCCTTTTCTTTATCTAGGTTAATTTCAGCCGTCACTGTAAGTTCTTTATTCAGTTCTCCCTTAAAGTTTCCCCATTTTAAAACAAGGGTCAATGGATCTGGTTTTGAATATTCAAAATCCTGTGGTGCATATAAAGAATCTTGGGAATGATTAAAATTAATTTCCCATGGCAATTCCAATGTCTTCTTTTCATCCAAAAATTCATAGTTCTCTATTAAATCTTGGAAAACAACAAGTGAACCATTTTCCTTGCTAAAGCTCAATTTTAATTTACCGTTGTCAAGAGACAGATTCTCTCCGTTATTAGTTGTATGGCAAGAGGCAAGAGACGCGAGACGCGAGTATGACAAAACATAAAAGCTGCCAATTATAAAATTTCTTCATTTTCAAGGTTATTTATTCAAGTGGTTGTTTTATTTCTCTAAAGGATTGTTCGCTAGCTTGGTACTTGGTATTCTTACTAATGATGAGTCTATAAATATAATGGAAAATCATTTGACAGATTTAAAATATAATAAGCCTTCTAAAAATTCTATAACCTATGATAACCCCTAGACTAGTTCTTTACATGGAATATGTGTTATTAATTACTCCATAATGTTAATTTTGGGTGTTGAATTAATGGCAACCCTTTTCAGTATTTTGTTTGGTTGTCAATACTTCAATAGCTATCCCAATAGAAGAATTGAACGTTCAAAAGAAATATGGATTTAATAACATTTTACATTTTAACAATTGTTTTCATTGCTACATTAGTTCGATCTACATTTGGATTTGGCGAATCTTTAATTGCAGTTCCGTTACTTATTCTTTTAATACCCATTGAAATCGCAGTTCCACTTTCTGTATTAATATCTATTTTGGTTGCAACGATTGTTGTCGTACAAGACCGAAAACAAATACATTTTAAAAGTGCAAAATGGTTGATTATTTTTGCGATTTTAGGAATTCCGATTGGATTATTACTGCTTGTTTATGGAAATAATGATATAGCGAAAATAATATTAGGATTATTAATCATTTTATATGCCGTCTATTCCTTATTTTAAAAAAATAATTTAAAATTAGAAACTGATGATAAAACGTGGCTTTTTTTATGCGGCTTTTTATCAGGAATATTTGGTGGTGCATATGGTTTAAATGGACCGCCGCTTGTTATTTACGGGAACCTTCGCAACTGGACGGCTAAAACATTTAGAGCCACTTTACAAGCATATTTTCTACCAGCAAGTATTCTTGGAATGATTGGCTATTGGTACAAAGGCCTGTGGAATCCGACCGTAACATATTATTTTTTAATTACAATACCTGTTATACTCCCTGCCATTTTCCTTGGCAGATATCTTAATCATCAATTAAATGACGGAGCTTTTTTAAAATATATTTATATAGGATTAATCTGTGTCGGCACCATATTATTAAGTCAATCTTTAATTTAGAATAGAAAATTTTAACTACTCTTTCATTTGTCACATTTGGGAATAGTTATTACAGCACAATAACCTTTTCCTCACCGTTCTAGGCCGCTTTTAATTTTTTGTTAGGGTTGCTTCATTTTACTTTAGTACTGTATTACAAATATTGCCGCCCTTATACAACCTTAAAAAGAACAGATTTATAGCAGGTTTATCCCTTTTTGTGGGTTGATAGGATGCTTGTCAATGTCTATTTTTTTTTACCTTCCAACGTAATTGTCTCTGGTATTGGACTGCTCATAACATAATAGGTGTTATAATCAGGTTTCTGTTTCACGAAATTTATGATAGCCAGAAATAAATTTCCCTACCCATACAAATTGACAAATCGCACAAAGCGACACACAATATAATTGGGTTTTGGTATTTTATCCAAAGTAAATGTATATTTATAATGTCCGTAAAATCTTTAGCATTTGGCTTTTATAATGAAAACACTTGTATCCGATAGGGCATTTAAAATCCTTAATTATTAACTGCATAGAGAAAAAACAAAGAATGATGAGAAACCCACTAAGAGTTATACCTGTGAACAAACAAATGATGACCAATCTAAATCAACTGCCTAAAATAGCAGTGGTGAAATGTTTTATGATCCTGTTTGTCCTCCAATTTCAAAATGCAAAGGCCCAAGCAAGTAGTACTAATGAATTAAACTATCAAAGGGTTGACAATGCGGAACATATTGTTGTTTACCACGAAGAAGGTAAATTCCTTGGTTGGCCAGCAAATAATGGAGCATGGTCCGCAGACGGAGAAAACATGCTCGTTGGATTTACTCGTGGAGATTATAAACTTATCGTTGGAAATCACAACATTGGAGGAAATCAGGAAAGCTGGCTCGCTAGGAGTTCTGATATGGGAAAAACCTGGAAAGGGTATGATCCAAAAGATTATGTCGGAGACTTTGATAAAAAACCGGAACTGCAAACATTGGTAAACCCTATAGATTTTTCCCATCCACAGTTTGCTATGCGTGTTGTAGGAACTTCCTACCATGGTGCCTATGATGAGAGAGGCCACTTCTTCTTTACTTATGATGCAGGTGAATCATGGAATGGACCCTACCGACTTGGGATTGATAATATCCGGGAATGGACCGAATTGAAGAACTCAGCTTTTCCTGGGGATCTTGAATTGACTCCAAGGACAGATTATGTGGTGGAAGGAAAGGATGAGTGCCTTGTATTTATGTCTGTACGCGAGGAAGGCAATTTCGGAACAGACCGACTTTTCTGTATGCGTACAGTTGACGGAGGAAAATCATTTAAGTTCGTGGGATGGGTTGTGCCTCCTTATGACGAAAAGAAGGTTGATCTTTCCTTGAAAATTAAACTGGAGGAGGATGATGCCAAAAATCCCCATCCAGATCAATCCCGAGCAGTGATGTCCCAAACTATCAGACTTGATAATGGCAAGTTGATCTCCGCAATGCGAAGAAGATATGAAAAACATAATTGGGTAGATGCTTATGCTTCAGAAGATGGGGGTGTCACATGGACATTCATTTCAGAAGTTGGAGATGCGGGAGCAGGTAATGGGAATCCTCCAGCGCTCAATATAACTGACAATGGGCGACTGGTTGCAATTTTTGGTAACAGAGAAGAGCCGGGAACTATGATGGTTGTTTATAGCGATAATGAGGGGCAATCGTGGAGCAAACCGAAGATTCTGAGGGATGGGTATGGCTCTGTTGATATGGAGACTATTGATCTTGGGTATCCTCAATTACTGAAACGTAAAGATGGTAAGATGGTCGCGCTATATTATTGGTCTACCAAGGATGATTTACACCATATTGCTGCAACAATATGGGATGGGGATAATTAGAAAGAGCTAGCTGTATTTAATTCATAAAAAAAAACAACCATAAATTTACCGACCCTAACTGCCAAACTATTCATTGAATTATTCCATAATACAATTAAAAATTATGAAGACCAGATTTATTTTGCTTACCCTTTTCATTGCAGGAATATGCTTTCAAAGCTTCGGCCAATCTACCAAGCAATTGGTACAGGTCATTGTTACGCCCAATAAGACTGACTGGACCTACGACAAAGGCGACCGTGCGGAATTTAAAATTACCGTGATGAAAAACAACGTGCAGTTAGAAGATATTGAAGTGAGTTACCGCATCAATCCCGAAAAAATGGACAACTGGGAAGAAGGAAAATTGACACTAAAAAAAGGCGTAGCTACGCTAAAGGCTAAACCGTTCAAAGATGCCGGTTTTTTACGGTGCCACGCTTCGGTGGAGGTCGACGGAAAAACGTACTCCTCCTATGCCACAGCAGGTTTTTCGCCGGATAAAATTGAGCCTACCACTACGCTACCGTCAGATTTTGAACAGTTCTGGAAAGAAGCCAAAGCCCAACTCGGGCAAGTGCCAGTAAATCCGGTTTTAACCCTGATCCCCGAACGTTGCACAGACAAAGTGGATGTCTATCACGTGAGTATCGACAATATTAAGGGGAAAATTTATGGCATTTTAAGCAGACCCAAAGCCGAAGGGAAATACCCGGCCATTTTGTATGTTCCAGGGGCCGGCGTCTATCCACAATACGGCGACACCTGGAGGGCCGAAAAAGGAATTATCGTTTTCCAAATAGGGATTCACGGAATACCGTTGAACCTAGATCGGAATGTTTACGACAATTTAGGGAAGGGTGCGCTGGATGGCTACTGGCAGGCCAACTTGGACGATAAGGACCACTATTACTACAAGCGTGTTTATCTTGGTTGTGTGCGTGCGGTTGACTTTATTGAATCGTTAGATTATTTTAATGGGGAAGACATTGCCGTAACTGGTGGCAGCCAGGGCGGAGCACTTTCCATTATCACTGCGGGACTAGATGATCGCATAGATTACTTGGCAGCTTTTTACCCAGCATTGTCCGATTTAACCGGTTATTTGCACAATCGCGCTGGAGGATGGCCTCAATTGTTTCGCGATTCATTCACCAACAAACCAGAAAAGGTGGAAACCTCAAAATATTTCGATGTGGTTAATTTTGCCCGATTTGTAAAGGTTCCGGGATGGTACAGTTGGGGATATAACGATAACGTGTGTCCACCCACTTCCATGCACGCAGCCTACAACGTCATTAATGCGCAAAAAGAGTTACATGTATATCAGGAAACCCAGCACTGGACCTTCCCTGAGCAACGGGAACAAAGAGATGACTGGCTTTTTCAGAAATTATTGGAGTAGAATTAGAAAATAAACTAAGGCAAACCTGAAATGGTATGACGAAGAGACAAAACAAACACTCAAAATACTATTGCCTCTTACAACCATTATCCTCATGACATTGGTAAATGGATTTTGGTAAGAGTATGGCTAGCGCTGCTACCGGATACGGTTCAAAAACAAGTAAATGTAGTAATTGGTTTTGAATTTAATGGATACACTACGATCTTATCGGAATATGTATTGTGAAAATATTGAGAACTGAAAAGGTTGTAATTTAATATAGAATATGGATAAATACGAAGAAACCTTTCAGACTTGGAATAAAATAGCTTCTATTTATCAGGATAAGTTTATGCACTTAGATTTATACAATGACACCTATGAAATATTTTCAAATTTGATCATAAAGGGTCATCCTAGAATTTTAGAAATAGGATGTGGACCAGGTAATATCACAAAATATCTATTGAACAAACGATCAGATTTTAGAATTACTGCCATAGATATTGCTCCAAATATGATAGAGTTGGCTAAAAAAAATAATCCGACTGCAGACTTTAAAATTTTAGATTGTAGAGCCATTGACCAACTAGAAATTAAATGCGATGCCATTATTGCTGGATTTTGTATTCCGTATTTATCTAGAGCTGATTGTTCAAAACTAATTAATGATAGTTCCAAGTTAATGGGAGATTCTGGAGTTATTTATTTGAGTTTTGTAGAAGGCAATTATCGAAACTCTAATTTTCAATCTGGTAGTAGCGGGGACAGATTATTTTTTTACTATCACGATTTAAGCAGAATTAAGAACGACCTAGAAAGTAACGATTTTAAAATGGAAGAAACAATTTCTATTAATTATGAAAAACCTGATAAGAGTGAAGAAATTCACACCGTATTAATTGCTAAAAAGCGAATCCAAAACAAGGTGTAAAAACAAAATATTTTTTTTTACTACAGGGGCTTTCTAGAAAATAAAACGCTCAGCTAGTATAAAGTCAGATACGCGCCATACTACTAAATTATCACTAACAAGGAGTTTTAATAAACAGCATGATTTCTCGCCTATAAATAACAGTACAATACCTTAAAAGAAAAATACTAGCCCTATATTAGGGCGCTAAATAATATTAAACATATACGTTTTAAGCATGACCGAAAATTGGTTGTAAATACTAATGAAGAAATGTGAACTTGACTGCCGTCGGTGGGGTAACATACCCGTACTGGAGTTTACCTGCCGGAGGTAGGCGCAGTTGAACTATGACCGTTAAAAAACATTAAATAGCTACATATGAAACTAAAATTACTATTCCTTTTTTTAACTGTTAATACTATAATCGTAAACGCCTCTCAGGTAGATACAGTTATGGTTGTGAGTAAATCCATGAATAAATCTATTCCCAATATGGTAATAACACCCGATAATTATTCCACTCAAAAAGAAAGCTACCCCGTAGTATATCTACTTCATGGTGCTGGTGGAAATTATGCTGATTGGGTATCAAAGGTTCCAGAATTAAAAGAATATGTTGATACCTATAACATTATAATTGTTTGCCCTGACGGAGGTCTTACTAGTTGGTATTTTGATAGTCCAATTGATGAAAAAATGAAATACGAAACTTATATTTCAAAGGAACTCATTAGCACTATAGATAAAGAATATAATACTACAGCCACAAAGTCTGGGAGAGCTATTACAGGTTTAAGTATGGGTGGACATGGTGCATTTTATCTAGCTTTTAAACATCAAGATATTTGGGGAGCAGCTGGTAGTATGAGCGGAGGTTTAGATATTCGTCCTTTCCCTAATAACTGGGATCTAAAAAAACGATTGGGAGAATATGCTGACCATAAAGAAAATTGGGAAGAAAACACGGTAATTAATATGGTATATAAATTAACGGAAAATAGTTTGAAAATCGTATTTGACTGTGGAATTGGTGATTTCTTTTACGATGCTAACAAAAGATTACATGAAAAACTAGTTGAAAGAAATATAGCACATGACTATACAGAACGTCCAGGAAAACACAATTGGAATTACTGGACAAATTCGATAAAATATCAGCTTCTATTTTTTAATGATTATTTTAAATTATAGAAAGTACCTTATAACAATAAAATGAAGTATTTAAAAGGGAAAATAGTATTAATAACAGGTGGTGCATCTGGCATTGGTAAAATAATGGTTCGCTTAATGTTAGAACGCCATGCTAAAGTGATCATTTGGGATTTTAATCAAGAGAATATTGATGAAACATTATCTGAGTTTTCTAACAACGAAAATCTTTTTGGTTTTAATGTAGATGTATCTAATGTTCAGCAAATACAAGAGACTGGTAAAAAAGTAAAACAGGATATAGGTGGAGTGGACGTCCTGATAAATAATGCCGGAATCGTCATAGGTAAATATTTTAAGGAACATTCGGTTACAGATATTACAAATACAATGAATATCAACGCTAACGCACCTATGCTTGTCACGTTAGAATTTTTAGCGGATATGCTAAATCGAAATTCTGGACACATATGTAATATAGCATCATCAGGTGGTTTAATTTCAAATCCCAAAATGTCAGTATATGCTGCGAGCAAATGGGCCCTTATTGGTTGGTCTGATAGTTTGCGTTTAGAAATGAAACAACTGAAGAAAGACATAAGTGTTACTACAATAATGCCCTATTACGTAAATACTGGAATGTTTGATGGGGTAAAGTCCAAGCTTCCAATACTAGAGCCAGAAGTTGTAGCTCTTACCATTGTAAAAGCGATTGAGAGCAATAAAAAAATGATAACCATTCCAGGTTACATATACAGATTTACACGCCTAGGGCAGGCAATAATGTCTCTAAACTTATTCGATTGGTTTGCTGGTAATGTATTAGGAATATATAAAACTATGGAACATTTCACCGGTCGTAAATAATAAGGTCATTTTCAGCATTGTATTCAAGTAATATTTTTTTAATATTTCCAATGGATGATATTAATGCCTTAAGTTATTTCACCCTCTAGCCATTAATATCTTAGAAATTAAAAGGATGCTCCTACTTAATTACACCAAATAATTCATATAAGTATAAAGGGCTTTAAATAGCCCTTTATACTTATCGAATCCACTTATAATTTTCTCTTTTGGTACAACGGGATTTTTAAGCCAGCATAAATATTGGCCGCCATGGCGTTGTCAGAAATAAGATTGGATATAATACTCCCAGACCCCACAAACAATGGGCCAAGTCTTAGTCCAGCACCAACAGCGGTACCTCCCAATTTACTAAAACCTACCGGGAGATATAAGCTAAAGAATTTTGATTCAAATCTTGGAGATATACTGAATATATTTAATCCATGATTATTGTATGGCGTATCCTGATCCAATAGCGATTGGTTATAACTAAGGCTGGCATAAAAACGATTGGCTACCCTATAATCTATGTTCAATTGTAAGGAAGTAGGTAAACTCACCTTCAGATCCTTTACCGTGGTAGTTCCTGGAAAGTTATCTTCTAAGGCTTGTTGTGTATCATTCTCTAATTCTTCAGCTGACACGGAACCATTAATAACATAGTCGGTTTCTTCTCTCTCTTTATACGTAATGCTACCAATATCCAAAATAGATAACCCAATTTTCATTTTATATTTATTCTGGCCTTTTCCATTACTTCCTTCCGTTATGGTTCTTGTACTTTCTGGTCTATACTCATATACCATCCCTAAATCAGTCCCAAAACCAGGAGTAATGGTACTAAAATAATCATCCTCGTTTTCGTAGCTCACCATATAAGAAAGGTCTCCATTTAAGTTTACAACAGATTGTAAAGGATCATTTTGATTATATTCATATTCTCCAGTAAGGGAATTAGAAGTTGCCTGTAAAACACCTCCTCCTAATAAGTATTTTAGGGTTATCCCTGCCTTTAAAAAATTATTTTCCTTATCCAAAATAATCCTTCCATAGGCCAGACCAATTTCGCCCCATACATGGGTTGTCTGGTTTAATTTTTGCATGTTAAAATTAAAGTCATCCTCAGAAAAATTAGAGATTAAAGACTCCATTAAATCGGCATTTATATTTCTTGAGTTATTAGCGGCACGTACCTTGGTAAGAACACCAATACTACTCTTTTCGGTAAGGTTAAACATAAAGGAAGGTCCCATTACATCTAAATTGAGGAGCATTTCATTATCATCTTTCGGAAATACTTCAAAAGTATCATCATTTAACATATTGGTGACATTATCAATTGTTAAAGGAATATAATCCGTTCCAAGCAGCATTTGTACGGAAAAAATATTGACTTCAGTCTTGATCCGAGAATCAACAATATTGGCAGGATTTATCATAACCCCATGAAGCCCGTTAAAATTATCATTTTCCAATCCACCGTAATATTGAGAATTTACTTGATAGGTGAACGCAACAAAGAGGACTAAACTTAATACAATACTTTTCATATCTGATTTTTAAATTTGGTTTGGTTAAAAAACGGCAACTTATACTGCCAATTATCTCGCTTATTTTTTTTAGTATTCATTTTAGTTAACTACCCCGGAAATTCTAACTACAGACCGGTGTCATTCTTTTCGACCGTTAAAATTGGCTTTCAATACTAGTGTTGAAACCCAAATTATGCTATAATTCAAAAATTTAAAATGCCCAATATAGGGTATTTTAACATAATATTAAAAAAAAATTAACATTTCATACAAACCCTTAAAATGTTTAGATAGAATCTATTATGGAGTCCCACCACAAACACACACAACATCAAATTATAAGATCATTCTCACCCTTACCCCTATCTTTCAAAGGTGTTGAATCAAAAGCGCTAATATAAAAGTTATCCAATAACAAATGTAAAAGGATCAGTACGCTGTTTAACTTTTGTAAGGTGACCAAAGTCATTTCAATTGTCACTGTTCCCCACTAACTTTGAAGTTACTATATAGGATGAAATGAAAATGTGTCTAGATCCTAATCATAAGTTGAAAATAGACCTGTTCTCCATGGTACACAATCGGAGCGGTCTTTATCAGCGGTTGATCCGTGAACCTGTAATCGATGATATAAGTATGTATTCTGAGGTGCCATTATTGGTCCTCTCAGGTAAAGTGACTATTAAAACTATCCATAACCATCAAAATAAAAACAATGACAGATTTAACAATAAATGAAAGCACCGGCATCCTTAGAAATAACTACAACGGTCACTTAGCCTATGTATTTCAAGGGAAGCCCTATGTGATTCCAATAACTTATTATTTTGACCCAACAGAGAATTGCATAATAGGCTATACCTCGGAAGGGCATAAAATAGAAGCCATGCGACAAAACCCATCGGTTTCAATGGTTACTGAGCAGGTACAATCCTTGGCAAACTGGAAGTCAGTCCAAATTCAAGGTGATTTTGAAGAGCTAGAAGGTAGCTTTGCCAAGCAAAAATTGCATGACTTTTTTGAAGGGGTAAAAAATATCATCCACCGAAAAGAAAATAAAGAGGTCAAATTTATCAATGAATTTTCGAGCAAATCATATACTAAGGGCACCCCTATTGTATATCAGATAAGAATACAAGAGATTACAGGGAAGAAACGGGAGGCGTAGAGGGAACTAGCTACAGTATTCTTAGCGTCTGATCCATTCTACTAACATGAGGTGCTCTAAAGTTATAAAGTGAAGGTTGTAACACGCATTAGTATAACATGGGGGAAAATAAAATGGTTTTTTAATTCACAACCTAGTTTAGATCCACGCACTGGAGTTTACCTTCCGGAGGTAGGTGCAGCCGAAGTATGACCGTTAAAAATCAATAAATAGCTGCATATGAAAATTGTAAAATTATTCTTGAGACTTGCTATTTCAATTGGGTTTTTATCAGCAGTTGCTGACCGAATTGGAATGTGGCCCAAGGAAGTTTCTGCTTGGGGAAATTGGGATAATTTCTTGAGCTACACCCAACTTATAAATCCATGGATTCCCCACCAGCTAATTCCTACAATTGGAATCTTAGCCACCGCAGCCGAAATTATTTTTGCCCTTTTCTTGATTATTGGATTTAAAACGAGACTGATTGCTAAATTGAGTGGACTCTTACTGTTAATTTTCGCATTATCAATGACTTTTTCAACTGGAATTAAGGGAGCCCTTGACTTTTCTGTTTATACCGCTTCTGCTGCAGCTTTTGCATTGAGCTTTATGAAAAGCAACTATTTAGAATTAGATAATTTGATTTCTAATTCTAATTCTAAAGAATGAAAAAATTTACACCACAACAATGGCTCTAGCAAATTAAGCATAAAATGCTGTGTTTACAGGCTTTTTCGTGTTATGATGTCCAATAAATAGAATATTACGCAATTTTGAAATGTGATGTATCGACTTTAGAATAAAAAACGATATCAAAATACAAGGTTTTAGCGCATTGTAAACTTGAAAGTTTATACCTTGCTACTGCCCTACTTCCATATAGTAAACGATATAAATCATTTAAAAAAGACCCTTGAAATTAAAAACGACCTGTATAACCGGACTTGTCCTTTTTGTTGTAAGCTATTGGATTTTCACTCAAGGAAATGAATTTGCCTATGCTCAAAAACCTATCGATTTTGCTCATTGGCTGAATTTGATAGGAGCTGTATTACTCATTAATTTTAATAGAATATTCCCAAAAAATAAAATCGGTAAGATTGGTTCTTTACTTACATCCTTGGGAGTAATAGCATTTATTGGACTAAATACAATCGATTTTATTTCATGGAGTTTTGCAGATGATATTGTTAGTCGGAAAGCCTTTTACAATCAATTGTCCAACACTCCTGCCATTGCTTTTCCCATTGTGTATGTTGGTCCCTCATTGTTATTTCTTGGACTTTCAATTCACGCGCTTAATTTTATTAAATCGAATTTAATTGGGTGTATAATGACAGTATTAGGAGCAGTTTTTATGGGTCTGGGTTATTTTCTATGGAGCAATTTAGTTTATACCGCATTAGGGTGTACTATTTTCGTAATAGGCTTGCTATTATTATTGAATAAAATAGACTGTATAGAACATAACATTTTACAACAAAACCAATAAACATTACGGGATTCGAACTTAATTAGTAAACAAAAGTCATAAATAGCTAATGCATTTACCATTACTACAGGACATACTCATCCTTTTAGGTTTTTCGGTCGTTATTGTTTTTGTGCTTCAAAAGCTGAAACTTCCTTCTATAATTGGATTTCTACTGACAGGGGTAATTATTGGACCCTATGGATTAAGCCTAATTAATGCTCTAGAGCAAGTGGAAATTCTCTCTGAAATTGGAGTAATTCTATTGCTCTTTGTGATTGGTATGGAATTATCCATAAAACAATTAGTCTCAATTAAAAAAACCTTTTTTATCGGTGGTTTTTTTCAAGTAGGTATAACCGTCGCTGTAGCAGCGCTTGTATATCACCTCTTAGGATATCCGTGGAATGAATCAGTATTTGTGGGGTTTCTTTTCTCCTTATCTAGTACAGCAATAGTTTTAAAAACGCTACAAGACAGACAACAGATTTCTACTCCCCATGCAAGAAATGCATTGGCGATTTTAATTTTTCAGGACATCATTGTAGTACCCATGATGCTTATTACTCCAATGATAGCAGGAGAATCAACTAATATTGGAATGAGTATTCTTTCACTATTGTTGAAATCAGGGATTGTTCTTGTCCTCACATATATTAGCGCACGCTATGTTGTTCCAAGATTAATGCATGCCGTTGCAAAAACCAATAGTAAAGAACTTTTCCTGTTAGTTACCATTACCCTATGCTTTGCTATTGCCTTTTTCACCTCAGTAGCAGGGTTGTCACTGGCATTAGGAGCTTTTATTGCAGGTCTAATTATTTCTGAATCAGAATACAGCCATCAAGCCACGAGTATTATTCTTCCTTTTCGAGAGCTTTTTACAAGTTTCTTTTTTGTTTCCGTAGGAATGTTGCTCGATTTAAACTTTTTCTTAAATAATATTCCTGTCATCCTACTTTTACTTTTGGTAGTATTAATTGTAAAATCATCTATAACAGCTGCAGCGGTGGCTATTCTTAAGTATCCCACTAGAACCGTATTATTGACAGGTTTGTCCCTTTTTCAAGTTGGGGAATTTGCTTTTATTCTTTCAAAAGTGGGCATAGAATATAATCTATTAAGCGCTGAAACTAACCAATATTTCTTATCTGTATCTATTGTATCAATGATCCTTACGCCCTTTGTAATCATTTTTTCAGAGCATATTGCCAAATGGATTATTGGTGTCTCAAAAAAACTAGGATTAGGTAGAACTTTAGTTTCAGAAAAAGATAAGGCAGAAATTGTAGATCACACACTCCAAAATCATTTAGTCATAATCGGTTATGGGGTAAATGGTAGTAATTTGGCTAAGGCAGCAGGTGCGAGTAATATTTCGTATGTTGTTATTGAGATGAACGCCAATACAGTTAAACGTGAAAAAGCAAAAGGCATACCTATTATTTTCGGTGACGCTACACAAGACCATATTCTAGAAACTGTAGGGCTTTCTAATGCCAGAGCGGCTGTAATTGCTATTTCAGACAACTTTGCCACCCGAAGCATCATTAAAAATATTCGTTCCCATTCTAATTCGATCTATTTGGTGGTACGCACTAGGTACGTTAAGGAAACCTCTGAATTAATTGCTTTAGGCGCCGATGAAGTAATTCCTGAAGAGTTTGAAACTTCAGTACAAATATTTACCCATGTACTTCAAAATTTTCTTGTACCTGAAGACGATATTGACCAACTAATTGAAAAGATTAGGGCAGACAATTACCAATTATTTAAAGGGGAATTAAAACGCCCGATAACCTACAGGCCCAGCGAAGTGGCAGATTTCAACATTACATGTTTACGCATAAGTGCAGACAGTAATAAATTTTTAGGAAAACCATTAATGGAATTGAACTTAAGAGTTAAATACGGAATAAATATATTGGCCATTAAAAGAAAAAATGAAATGTTGGAAAGTATACAACCAGACGAAATAATAAAACAAGGGGACATTATTTATATTCAAGGAAATCAGCGTAAAATAGAACAGTTCCATAAACTAATTAAATAAGACAACCACAACATAAAAATAGGCACAGAAGGCATTCCGTGAGCCCCTAGCTAACCTAGTCCCGTGGGATTTGTACACGTTTCTAAAGTGTTCTAGATTGTAGTCCGAAAGCATTGTATCTAGTTTAACCAGTCAAAACATAAAAGTGGAATTTATCAAGTTGACACAGCTATCAAAAACTGACAAAATAGAAATTCTAAATCTTTGGAATAGGGAATATCCTGAAAAATTGAATTATCAAACTCTTGCGGAATTTGATCATTATCTCATTAATAAAACAGAACAATCTCATATTTTAATGATTGATGAAAGTCAAGAAATCACAGGTTGGTATTTTGCCTTTAAGCGAGACAATGACAAATGGTTTACGCTAATTATAGATTCAAAACTTCACGGTAGAGGGTTTGGAACCAAGGTTCTTAATCTGGCAAAAGAGAAAGAAACTGAATTAAATGGTTGGGTAATTGACCACAGTAATGACAGGAAGAAAAACGGAGAAATTTATAAATCTCCTTTGAGGTTTTACTTAAAAAATGGATTTAAGAAATTAGAAGAAAACAGACTTGAGTTAGACAAAATAACTGCCGTAAGAATAAAATGGTCAAAATAGATTCTGGCTAACAAATATATTTACAAAAATTCATCTCCCAATCCTACGCCTATTTTATCGCCAAATATCCTTACCAACCCTATCCCAACCAATAGCCTAATTTTCATAGAACATTTTAATTTAGCCAGCTACCAAAACCTAATGATTGTTCCCTATTTTTTGTTGTGCTGTATTCTAAAATCAATTTTGAAGCTAACAAGAAGGTAGTAGATTGATCAATAAACGGGTTCGGGAATATATAGTATAACTGTTTATAGGGATAAACTGGAAGAGGGTGCTTGCTGTAATATGGCTGTTATTATTGGCGGGGATAGGAATCCTCTATGGTAACAGAATCACCAATACACATATCAATATTCGGATATGGGATATAACGAACATTTTAATCTTATGTATCGGAATCCCATTTATCTTTCTTCAAGATAAGGCCAACCTGCCCAATTTTTGGCAAAGGAATGTCCCCTTACGAAATCGATTTATAATACCTTTTTGTGTTGGATTATTCTTTGGATTGTTAGATCTCCTTATATTCAAGTTTTATTCTACATCCCGAACCCTATCAGGAGTTACCTCCAATTTTACAGCCATTCCCCTATTCTATTTTTCTATATGTATCCAGTGCCTTTGAAATAGAAGTGTTTTACCGGTTAATTCCGTTGACCCTTATCATGTTATTGGGTGCCTATTATAAAAAAGGAAGGCATCTAGCAGGGTTTTTCTGGACAGCTGCAGTCCTCACCTCCTTAAGGGAGCCCATAGAACAGCTTGGCGACCAAATACTACCAGTAGTTATATATTCTCTAGTTACTGGTTTTACAATGAATCTTTTACAAGCCATTCATTTTAAAAAATCCGGATTTTTGGTATCCTTAACAATGCGACTGGGCCATTATTTCATTTGGCATATTCTGTTTGGGGTGTATGTAGAATATTTAGAGTTACCTTTAAATTATTAAGCAAATACACCTTTTTTACCTTTCCATCAATGTAGATAATAAACTCATCTTGCTTTAGCACAAAATAAAGAATTCATATTAATTATGAAATTTTTCATTTCTCTGCTATTCTCTTAGAATCAAAGTCAAGAATTTATCAAGTGCTTCTTATTTTGAGGGAATTTCTTACTTATTTAAGTAAACACTCGTAGTACATATCCTTTTTGGAATGTGTCTGATTTTCACGACAGCAAGGAACACTTAAAACCTCAATAAATTAATCAAAGGAAATGTAGAATTTAAAAGATTACCGAATCTGAGACTTTTCTTAAAATAGTATCAACTCCAAGGACTATTTCAAAAAACGATTAAACTACTATCTGTTAGTGTCTTAAAGTATAAATATCCGAAATTTAGCTTCACGAAATGTTAGTGATGTTGAGATAGAAAAGAATTAAAATATACATTTAATCGACAAAAAATGATATTTAATCGACATTAAATTAATTTATTAGTACTTTAACAAACTTGAATTTCAAGTTCTACTAGTTATATTCCGGTTTATTTTTATGTTTAAATCTTTCAAAATTTAAGCTTATTATTTCCGTTGAGTATTAAACCGTAAATAATAAATTTGTGTTTTATAATAAGAAGAAATTAGATCTTTATTTAAATATAAAATTTTAATGTCTGTAGATATCGTTTCGTTCCTCCCGTCCTACCGAAAATTAGCTTTTCCACATAAAATCTATGAGGAAATTTGCCAACTAACTTCTATTATACTTGAGGTTCCACACCATATGGTAGCCTTGTTGGAAATTCCTGAAAATAAATCATATTTCGAGGAATCTTCTCCAGAATCAACAACCTGGATTGAAAACCTATTGAATGACTATCTTTCTACTGGCTCCAACAAAATTCGGATCATTGAAAACATCCATGAAGACGAAAGTAGGGAGGATTTAACAGCTAAACTTACAGAGAATCATCCAAGTTTTATAGCCATAGTACCCTTAGTGAACTCCTTAGGTTTAACAGAAGGGCTTCTTTTTATATCCGATATCCATGCCAAGGTTATAGGTCCAAAAGAACGCAACGGAATGCAAACCCTAGCGGATCACACGGTTTCCTTAATATCGGTTAAAAAGGAAAAAAAAACTAGCAATGAAGTAATAGACTTAACCGAATTATGGAATTTTTCAGTTGAAGATTCCATTGTGGTTACCAGCGTCACCTCATGGAAATTGGAAATTGGATCGCACAAATTCTATATAAACCCCTCATTTTTTGTAGAAATTCTCGGATATACGCCGAATGAATTTGCGGTTAAAACCCTCAATCAGTGGGTGAATTTAATACACCCTTCCGACAGGGTCAAATTTAATTTAGGACTTGACATCTGGATCCAAAAAAGCAACTTACAGAATGAGATTGAGTTTAGGATGTTTCACAAGTCAGGTCAGATTATTTGGATTCATATTAAAGCAAATAAGATAACCTCAAATAAGTTTGCCCACCTTACTTTCATTGAAGGTGAAATTCATGATATTACCCCACAGAAAAAGGTTTGGGAGCAAATCGATTTTTTATCGCCCAAGTTTACCTCAGTGGTCCAAGCTGGGTATAACTTGCTCACTATTATAGATGCCGATGGGGATTTTATTTTTACAAGTGGGGGTTCTGGGCTTCCCATGGGTTATACCTCGGATGAACTGAGCGGGAAGAACATTTTCAACTTTGTGCATGAAGAGGATAGGGAATTCACCTATTATAATTTTATAAAGTTTTATAAAAATGAGCCCTATATTTCAAAACCATTCAGAATTAAACACAAAAATGGTAGTTGGAAATGGATTGAAGTATTGTTACTTAATTTACGCGAAGATCCAGTAATACAAGGTATAGTTGTCAATGCCAGAGACATTACAGAAAGAATGTCCATACCTCATAACCTAAAGTCCTCACAAGAAAAGGGGCGCTTCCTTTTCAACTCAGATCCTTTCCCAAAATATATTTTAGATCTCGGTAGCTATAAAATCCTTGAGGTTAATGACAACATGGTAACGCACTTTGGTTATAGCAGGGAGGAGTTGATAGGAATGGAGGTAATACGCCTTAAACCAAAAATTGAAGTACCAGTATTCATCGACTCTGTAAAAAACTCAAAATCCATAGATGGAACAATTAACTATGGCATTTTTACACACCAAAGTAAAAATGGAGCGTTATCCCAGTTAGAAATAGTAGGTCACCCTATAAAGGTTAAAGATCGTGACTGCATGTTGATCAGCTGTATTGATGTTTCCCAAAGAGAATTGTATTTACATGGTTTAAAGGAATCGGAACGCAAATTGAAAACTACGGCAGCCATAGCCAAACTTGGTCACTACAGCATTGATCCGATTAATTATTCAGTTTATTGGTCCGACGAGGTTTATACTATTTATGGGAGAAATAGGGAAACTTTTGACCTTACTTATGACAACATTTTGGCCGCTATTCATCCTGATGATAGAGCCCAATTTATAAAAAAGGAACAATTAACATCTTCACATTATAAAATACAAGACTTCACCTATAGAATTATTTTACCCGATGGCTCTATAAGATGGGCGCATGGATTGGGCCATCTTGTTTTGGATTCTAAAGGTGACCCAGACTATTTCGAAGGCACTATCCAAGACATAACAGATCAGAAAAAGGAAGAACAGCACCTTAGGTTATTAGAGTCTGTGGTGACCAATACCGCGGAAGCTGTAATGATAACCGAAGCAGAACCATCCGAGCAAGGCGGACGAAAAATTATTTATGTCAACCAGGCTTTCGTTAAAATGACGGGGTATACAGAAAAAGAAGTCCTTGGAAAAACCACATCTATATTAAAAAGTCCAAATACAACCCCTTCGGAACTAAAGAAAATTGAAAAAGCGATGTCTCGTTGGGAAGTTTTTGAAATGACAATTACGAGTAAAAACAAACTTGGTGAGGATTATTGGGTGAATTTCGTTGTAAGTCCCGTAGCTGATGACAATGGTAGATATACACATTGGGTTTCCATAGAGCGTGACGTAACTGAAATAAAGAATTCACAGCTGCAAAAAAAGATTTTGAACGAAATTGGGGCTTTGTTCAATAAAGATGGAATATTGGAGGCCTGCTTGGTAAACATAATACAATACTTAACCAAAAAAATAAATTACAATGTAGGACAAATATGGTTGCCAGATTCAAATAAAACCACCATGAAACTTGTGGCCCAGTATTCGCAAACTGGAATGGGTAATTCTTTTTTAACTACTAATACCAGCCCAACCAGTTTTCAATTCGGTAAAGGGCTTCCCGGAACTCTATGGGAAAATCAGAAAATAACCGCATGGGATACTATAGAAAAAGCAACTATTTTTGAAAGAAATCCTTCTTCTGATGTATGTTGCCCTCAAGAAGTTGTCGGCATACCACTGATACACAATGATGATGTTAAAGGAATACTTGTATTAGGTATAGAAGATAAATTAAAGAATCCAATATTCTATGGTGCGTTGTTCAAACAATTGCAAACCTATTTAGGGACGGCAATCAACCGAAGACAATTAGAAATTGAGCTTGATGAAATTTTCAAGTTTACCCCTGCCATTTTATGTAAAATAAGAGAAGATGGAATATTTCAAAAAATTAATCCAGCTGCAACCCAACTTTTGGGCTATTCCGAAGCGGAACTCCTTGGGGAAAATTTAATGGAGTTCGTACTTCCAAAAGACAAAATAAGCACTATAGAGCAACTAAATCTACTTAAACAGGGAGAATCTGTTCAGTCTTTTGAAAATTGCTACCTAACAAAGGACGGTGAAATTAAATGGCTTAGTTGGTCTGCCAACCAAACTCAAGAAAAAGGTACTATCTATTGTGTTGGATCTGATATTACAGAAAAAAAGCAGCTGGAAGAGTTACTTAAGGAGGTGACCGAACTGGCTCGTATAGGTGCATGGGAAATTGATTTCGATAAGGGCACGGTATTTTGGTCGGAGATGACCAAGAAAATACACGAGGTAGAAAATAATTATGTCCCCACCCTCGATAGCATCATAGGTTTTTACAAGGATCATAAAAGTTCTAAAATATTTTCAGACCTACTCCAAAATACGTTTCATCAAGGTGAGCCCTTTGATGTAGAGCTATTAATCTTAACTGCAAAAGGGCAAGAAAGGTGGGTCAGGATCATTGGTAAACCTGAAACCAATGTCAACCTATGCAGTAGAATTTACGGAAGTTTTCAGGATATACATGAACTTAAAGCATCACAATTAGCTTCTAAAGCTGCGAATGATGAGAGAAGTTTAATTTTAGAAAGTATTGGTGATGCATTTATTTCTGTAACCAACCAAGGAATAATCACTTATTGGAATAGCAAAGCCGAAGATTGCTTTGATATGGACCGAGAAACAATTATAGGAAAACATATAGAAAAGGTATTTCCTCAAATTACTGACCATAAAATTTTTAAAACATTTATTAAATCGATTAGAAATAAAAACAAATTCACATTTGAAGATTATTTCCCCGATTATAATACATGGTACGAAATAAATAGCTATCCATCGGATAATGGGATCTCCATTTTCATTAAAGATGTGAGTGAACGAATAACTTCGCAAGCTACCATTAAAATTTCCCATGAACGTTTTAAAAGGGTCTCCCAAGCAACAAATGACGTTATTTGGGATTTGGATATTGCCGAAAATACGATGTACGTAAGTGAAGTTTTTAAATCTCTTTTTGGGCATGATATACGTTCAGAAAGTGATAATCTCCAATTATGGAAAAATAAGTTGCATCCAGAGGATAAGGAACGGGTAATTGATTCATTATATAAAGTTATCAACGATTCACAATTAAATAAATGGGAATCGGAATATCGATTTTTAAAAGAAAACGGGGATAGTGTTTATGTGTGGGATAAAGGGACTGTAATTAGGAATAAAAGTGGCAAAGCAATCCGAGTTATCGGAGCAATGACCGATATAACATTTCGAAAGACCTATCAAGAGTCCCTACAAAAGCTCAATAGTGAATTAGAGGAACGTGCGCTTAATATAGAGACACAAAACCAAAAATTAAGGGATATAGCATGGACTCAGTCTCACGTGGTAAGGGCTCCGTTGGCGAGGTTAATGGGGATGATTTATTTGATAAAGGATGGCTTAGTAACCGAGGAGGAGAAAACAGAGTTACTGAACCACATATATTCATCGGCAGTAGAATTAGATTTGATTATCAGAGATATAGTTGAAAAATCACAATCATTGATTTCGAGTGATCAGTAAAATTGAACATTATATGCGGTTAGTCAAACACCCTAGGGTAAGCCCATGAAACGATTTTAAAATTATATCATTTTAAATGATGAAATAGTAATAATAAGGAACTAGTATAGGCTCATAAAAAAACCTATGTAGTTCTTCAAGAGCTCCCGAATATGGCACGAATTTAAAAACGAAGCTGATAGGTTAATACATCTTTTAGTATTACTGACATTGGTCATAGTATTCCCTTTAAAAAAATCCTATTATTGATAATTATCAAAATAAGGATCAAATGGAAAATAACCGTAAAGAAATTAGTCCTATCACAAAAATTGAAAAGGTGCATTGGCACATACAACATTGGAAATCGGACCTTCAGTTTATGGAGGATGAAACCCGGTTTATAGATCAATTGTTAAAGTCGGATATTTTTAAGCCCAATACTCAAGATCTATTTGAAAGGATACAGCAATATTTAGGGGGATTAGAACAATTTGAAGCTCGTAAAATAAAATTAAGGCAGCTAATTTCCAAACACGAAAACCATCTTGGTGGATTAATACAATTTGGTACCGCCACCTTGGATTCCTCCTTTTATCACAAACACGATGATCTAGAAATGGAAATTTTGGATTGTACGGACGATTTTAAAGGTCTAAAAGCCGAAATCTTTAACTATGTTGGTGGAACTCTTAAAAAATAATATTCCATATTCTGCTTTTCTCAGAAACTATAATTTCAGAAACAAAGAACAAGAATGGCAATGAATCCTCATGTTGTGGCAAAGGGTTGACACCATTATTTGGAACTGAAACGCTATTAAAATCGCCTTTGTTGGATATTTCTTTGCCTTTGTAGTCATCTCAGCAACTAGATGAAAATCAGTTAAACACATGACCCAAAAGCCAATAGAGAATTAAAAAAACAACGACTACCCCAATACAGCCACATTTACCTCCTCCTATTTTTTTTGCTCCCCAACCGGCCAGCAAAGCTCTTATAATGTTTTTCATAGGTAGCTATTAATTGTTTTTTTAACGGTCATATGTAAACTTACCTGACGGCAGTCAGGATCGCATTTCTTCATTGGTATTGGCGACCAATTTTCGTTTATGCTCATTTTATGAAAATGGTTTATTCTTTTATAGGTATTTCAATTAAAAGTTATTTTCTTCCAAATTCAGGTCCAATTTAAGTTTTTGTGCAACATCGTTCATATCCTCGGCCTGAGACTGTAAAAGTGCATCCGTGGCATCCGGAATGTACGGATATTCTAAAACCTCCTGGTATTTTTTAATAAGATCCTGTTCTTTTTGCAATATCAGGCGATCTACTTCTATAGCGGTCAACCTTCTACTGGTGACGGTAGCCACCACATTGTCAAAGACACAAGTGTCTGGTGTTCTTCGCTTAAGCATTCCCCCTTCTTTTACAACAAGTATTTCCTCGCTCAAGATTGTTTCAAATTCCATTCTTTGCAGTGCTTGTTCCTTAAAAAAGTGCTTTCTACCCGGTAATTCTTCTGTTGTGGCAAGTTTTTCATAAGCTTCTTTGGAAGCTACGATTTCGCAGAGTAAATCATCCAACTTTGTTTCCCATTGTATTTTATCCATTTCCATTGCATCACGATTAAAAGATTAATTTAATAAACCTATTATTATTTTACCCTTTTTCCATTATTACCCATTAGTGGTGAATCCTGGATAGCAGGTCATACCACCATCCACAAAGATGGTCGTTCCGTTGATGTATTCAGATTCGTCAGAAGCCAACCAACTGGCTACACTTCCAATATCTTCCGGGATCCCTATCCTTTTATAGGGAATAAGCTTTAACATTCCCGCAGCCCCTTTTTTGGTACTCCATACCTCCCTGTTAATTTCAGTTTTTATGGCCCCTGGGGCAATACTGTTACAGCGAATTTTCTCTGGTCCATATTCCTGACATATACTTTCCATCAACATTAAAAGTGCTCCTTTAGAAGCCGCATAATTAGCATGTCCCGCCCATGGGATTACCTCGTGTACCGAACTCATATGTATAATCTTGCCCAACGATTTGGACACTTCCTTACGCATACCCCTTCGTTTAAATTCGATTATCGATTCCTTTGCGCATAAAAATTGACCGGTAAGATTAACATCCAGGACTTTTTTCCAATCTTCTAAGGGCATTTTATGAAGCGGGTGATCTAATTGAATTCCCGCGTTGGCAACGCAAACATCTACAGTCCCAAAATGTGAGACTGTTTTTTTAAACATGGCTTTTACCTCATTCTCTTTACTTACATCGCATTTAACAATAATAGCCTGTCCACAATCTGAATTTTCACAGATCCAATGAGCCAATTCCTCTGCTTCTTTTTTTCCCTGGTAATAGTTGACTACAACATTAGCGCCTTCCATGCCCAAAGACTTGGCTACAGCCTTACCTATACCCGAACTAGCACCAGTAACTATACAAGTTTGATGTTCCAATCTTCTGTTTGGCTTTTGCATGTTTCTCGCTTTATATAAAGTTACGGAATTAGTAAGATAAAAATGGAGGTTTAGCTTCTTGGAGTGAAAATTTGAATGGATTGGGTTAAAATTTTAAATTGTCCTAAACCTACTAAACGCCAATGCATTGCACTCAATTCACTATAAATAATCACTTAAAACCGCCTATTAAATTAAAAATCAGCGTTTTTAGAATTATAAACCCCAATGCAAGCACCAGGGTTTATTGAAAATAAGATTATTCATTCTACTTATTAATAGGGGCATATGAAAATTTTTGTCCCCCAACCGATAAATCTGCCATTAGGCCTTTCTTTGGCAGCACAAACACTACAACACCATCGTTATAGTTTGATTTGGCTGCAACTCCTTTTTCCAAAGCAATTGCTTTGGCTTCGGCAGAAAATTCATACTCTCCCTGCTTAAAATGATTTAATGCATCTTCTGTTTCAAAAAAGATGATTTCGGTAAACGTTTGCCCACCTGCTTGCAATCCAATATCCAGTTTTTTAAGATCTGCCATTCCCACAACGGAACCATTCTGGTATACAGCCCCATTTCCGGAAGCTCCTCCAACAATAAATGCACCTTCCCCTACATTAGGGAAGATTACATAACCCGAGGCATTACTGAAGAACAGATCCAGTCCGGCATCCATTTTCTGAATGTGCATTTTCGCCTTTTTTGCATCGTTAATAATTTTTTGATCCTCTTTGCTCTGGGCAATGGCACCAAAGGTCACCAATACTATGACCATAGTAGTTAAAGATTTTAAAGTTTTCATACCGTGTTTTTTAAATTTAATATTCATTGCTAGATTATAGATACCCCTATTAAAGCTGTTCTAAACCCAATGGACATATCTCTCTTTAATACTAAAATTAACACACTGTTCCTTAGATCATTAACCCTGTTCAATAAAATTTTAATGTTTTCGAAAAACCCAATCCAGCATATTAGGTTCTGATTAGTAGTGAGAACCAGTGATGAACGACAATAACATCAGCGCCATCCAGTGAAATAGCATCTCTAAACTTCCATGCAAAACAGCACAATATAATTGTATATGAATTAATAATTACTGCTTTTAGAATACCATAAAAATCAAAAATATTCGTATTCTTGAATCCAAAATTATAAACATGGCTTCAGGTTTTTTTGCATTGTTGGATGATATTGCGAGTTTAATGGATGATGTTGGGGCGATGAGCAAAATTGCAGGTAAAAAAACTGCCGGCATTTTGGGGGATGATCTTGCCGTAAATGCAGAAAAAGCCTCGGGTTTTGTTTCCTCTAGGGAAATACCCGTACTATGGGCCATATCTAAAGGGTCCCTTCTTAACAAACTGATTATTTTACCAATAGCCTTCCTTTTAAGTGCATTTTTGCCTTGGGCAGTAACCGTCATATTGTTGTTGGGAGGTTTGTATTTAGGGTTTGAAGGAGTAGAAAAAATCTATGAATTTTTGTTTCATCGCAACCACGGGGAGAAGGTACAGCTGGAGCCACAACTCAGTAAAGAGGAAATATTGAGTCTGGAGAAAGATAAAATTAAATCTGCCGTCCTTACTGATTTTATTCTCTCTGTAGAAATAGTGATCATTGCCTTAGGTACGGTCGTAAAGGAACCTATTGTCACCCAGATTTTGGTAGTGTCTATAATTGCCCTGATTGCTACGGTTGGAGTGTATGGTATTGTGGCACTTATCGTAAGAATGGATGATTTTGGTTTTAAATTGATTGCTTTGAATGAACGGGATAATAGCATCTCTGACTATCTCGGGAATTTTTTGGTAAAAGCACTTCCCATGGTAATTAGAAGCTTATCTGTTATAGGCACCCTTGCCCTTCTTTTAGTAGCTGGCGGAATTTTTATGCACAATCTGGAATTTCTACATCACTGGTTTACGGGAATACCCGCAATCTTAGGTGAATTTATTGTGGGACTCGCAGTTGGCTTTGTCTGTTTACTAGTGGTACTACTGGTAAAAAAGATAATTAAGCGATAAATAAAACATCTTCTGCATAGTCCGGTCCTAGACACCTAAATTTAATGGTTAAAGTGCTAGACAGCATTAAACCCTATAATTTCTCCACATAATTATGTGTATTGGAGCAGAAAAACTAAAACCGCCCTTTGCTCCGATAGGCCATGTCACCGTACTACATTGGTACTATCTATAAGGATAAATCTTTAATGATACCCTGAATTTCAAATTTCAGTTTATTTTCATCTATTGGTTTATTTATTATATGCCTAGGTCTTGTTTTCACAGCCCTTTCCAAGGTACACTTATCAGAATTTCCAGTTATAAAAACTATAGGGATATCATATTTAATGTTGACCAATTCAGCAATTTCAATTCCATTTCTCTTTCCGCTTAAACCAATATCTAAAAGTAGAAGACCTGGGGTATCTAATTCCATCATGGCCAATGCCTCTTCCCCATTGTTTGCCGTTAAAACAACGGTATTCTTAATTTCTTTTATAGTACTCTCCAAAAACATCTGGATGATCATATTATCCTCTACGATCAAAATTTTTATTGGCATATTTTTATGATGTTTGTTCTATTTCCTGAAATGCAATTATGTAATGTGTACCCTTTTTTGAGTTGTCCTTTTCTATATTCCCTTTAAGCTGTATTATAAGTTTATGTATCAGTTTTAATCCTAGGGTTGTTGTATTCCTAAAATCTACATCCTTTGGGAAGCCAAGTCCATCATCTCCGATTTTAAGAATATGATTGGGGTAATTTAATTTTTCGATCTCGATATAAATAGTGCCTTTATCCCTATTTTTGATTCCATATTTTAAAGAATTGGTAATAATCTCATTTATTATCAACCCTAGAGGCACAGAGGTATCCAAATTAAGATAAAGTTCCTCTGCTTTAATTCGAACTCCTATTTTGTGGTTACTCCCTTTCATGGAATTGAATAGGTTAGACACTAAGCGATTCAGGTATTCCCCGTAATTAATTTTTGTAAGGTCGTTGGATCTATATAACATTTCATGGATAATGGACATCGTATTTATCCTGTATTGGGCATATCTAAAAAGTCCTTTTGTTTCCTCATCCTTTATAAAACTTGACTGTAGACTTAATAAACTTGTTATCACCTGAAGATTGTTTTTTACCCTATGATGAATTTCCTTTAGCAAGATATCTCGCTCCTTGATCCTTATTTCTACTCTATGATTTAAAAGTGATATTCTGGAATTCTTTCTATAAAAACTATAAATTATTATTAAAAATAATACTACTCCAACATTCAAGATCAATGCGGTTAAAAAAGTTGTTTTTCTATATTCCCCTACCTTTTCACCTATAAGGTTTATATCCGTTCCTGTATAAATTGTCCACGAATAATTTCCTTCCAAACTAATTATTTTAGAAACATAATAAGAATTTCCATAAGGGTCCTTTTGGTGTAAATCTTTGGAAGAAATAGAATATAATTTTTCATTCTTCCCATAAATTACCTGATTATTGGAATTTAATAAGTTGATGTCCGTATATTCAAAATGATTTAGCCATGTTAGTGCATTTAGATTTAATCCTACAATACCTTTTAGTTCACTATCATTAAATATGGGGGTAAAAAAACGAATGGTCGGTCTATAGGGAATTTCAATTTCTCCATTTTCTTCGTTCATATCCAAATCAGAAGTGAAAATTTCCCCTTGCTTTAAACCAATAGTTTCTATAAAATAGTAGCGATCTCCTTTATACTGAAAATTACCCGGACTTGTGGTCTTCCCTTCCTCTGCCCGAATAATTTCCATCCCCTTGGGATTGATAAACCTTGTTTGAAAATAATTATTGTCGATTTTTAAAAATCGCTCTAGCTTTTGGATCGTCACCTCCATTGGGGCCTTAGCTTTCAAATCCAATTCAATTAAATCCCTAATAAACAACACATTTTTCTTACTTATGTCGTATAATTCATTTAATTGGGATTCAGCATCCTTAAGTCGGTCCTTGGCCTGAATATTTTCTACAAGCTCTATGTTATTTCGATAAACTTCAACTCTTTGGATTGAGATTTCCCATATAACAAAGGTTGTTATAATACATAGTGCTACAGATATAACAACCAGTTTTTTTTCCATTAATCTTAATAAATTAATTAAATTTAAAGTGAATCTATTTATACTACTCGGCCTGGAAATCTATTAGAAAAATCAACAGCTAGTACAATCAAAAACATTAAATATACTTTTTTAATTAGCTAGTACCAATTACTTACAAAGTAATTTTTAAAATCTTACGCTATAACTAAATCGATTTCTCCAATGTTGCAATTGATATATTCTAAAACCTAAACCTCACAGATCTAAGCTTATACTGAATTTGAGTAGTGCGATTTAAACAATTTTGATGGAAATTAGAATTTGGCGATTAGGAATGCTAATCCAATTGAAAATCAATATTTATGTTTCCATACCAACGCAATTGGGCAAAAGCATGCAATACACTAGTATATTATAAGTATGAAATTAAAGGATACTTTCTATATTACTTTAGTTTTAAGTAAGATAGCGCCAGATTATCTTATCGTATTCTCCAGAATAATTACTGATGGACTGGTAGTAAGCCATTTTTTCCCTAGGCCAGTGGTATCCCCAGCTGGTGTAAAATAAACAAAGGACCCCAAGGCGATGTCCACATCTCCATCTCCATCCATATCTTCGGCATCCATAACTATCCACCTGCCGTTAGTGGATTGTGGGAAGGAGTAATCCACAAAATCCATTTGCCCTTTATTTTCCAGATATACAAAACTCTCTTCTGGATGGTGGATGTAGTCTGGGAAGAAAGATATGGCGGCGATATCCAGGTCCCCATCAAGGTCAAAGTCCCTGGCCATAGCTTTATAAGCGCCATTTAAAGGATAAAAATAGGCTTGTTTAAACTTTAAATCACCTTCATTTAGAAATATATAGATTCCGTGATAATTTTTTAGGTAAGGGGTCTTGTCCGCATTATCCCCGCATACATAAATAATATCATCCAACCCATCATTGTTGAAATCTGCCAATTCCATATATTGGGATCCAAAGAGGGGCATAAATGATAACAATCTTTTTTCAACAAAAGAACCGTCCCCTTTATTTTCATAAAAGAATATCCCCTCATCTCCCTGTGCCATTAATGCCATTATATCATTAAGCCCATCTCCGTTCATATCCTTAATAATCGCAGTAATAGCGCCAGGCCTATTATTTAACAGGTTTTTCTCATAGCCATTCTTGCCCTGATTAATAAAGTAGACCAACTTTCCGGTATGGTTCCCATACTCACATGCCACTATATCCTCCCTCCCATTTCCATTTAAATCCCCATAGGCCATATACACTGGACGCTGCATATTTTCAATACCCATTTTGGAATTATTAAATCGCTGCTGTGGTCCTGATCTGCTTATCTTTAATAAGGTTCCCTCGGCAGCATCGTGTGGAAAAATACTTTTCCCTGCAGTAGTTAAATAAATGGTGTCCTTTTTTTCGTAATAATGTACTGGACTGGTCTTTAATCCTACAACATAATCTTTTTCCAGGTCCGGAGTCAGGAAAGTTAGGCTATTTATATTTTGTTTCCCGTCCGCATACACCACTCCCTTCCCCTCTGGTCTAATTTTCACCATGGTGGTCAAAGGAGGTCGATGGGAATAAGCTACTTCTTTATAGTTAAAGTGCCGTAAACCCATATTTATCTTTTTGGTCCTTGCTATGGCTGGCATGGAATCGGGGGCATTGTCAATATAATAATCCACAATTTTATCCCAGTCTGCCCTAGCTAATAAAGGTTGTTCGGGGAAAATATTGGCCTTTCTTACTATATCTCCACCACTGCCCCTATCAAACAAACTATCTGGTTGATGGTCTCCGTTATATATCCCCAAGCGATGGGCCATAGCGGGCAATACATCATTTTTCCAACTAAATTTAGGCAAACTATCTGGGGGTACAAAAAGATGGCAATTGGAACAATGGATACGGGCAAGCTGATTTCCCTGCAGGTTAGAAATTGGAATTTTTACGATGTCTACTTCTTCACCTCCCTTTTTCCGTTCCGAACAAGCATAAAAAAGAACCAACAAAACACTTAAGAGAACAAACTTTTTCATACCAATTCAAATTATCCAATTCTACCTAATACCAAGGAACCAAACCTCATCATCCCAAATTAAGATCACAAAATAGCACTTTATATTTTATGGTGCGGTACTAGGAAAGTAGAAATACATTCCACTCTTGTATATACTATTCGGAAAAGTAGGTGCTATAGGAATTTCATTTATAACAGCTAAATTAAACGGGATAATAGTACAGTGGCCAAAACCCATAGAATAAGGCTCAATATTCCTCCTATGATAAAAAAATGCTTGAATTTGTAATTCCCGATACCGTAGATCAACGTATTGGTCTGATACCCTACGGGAGTGAAAAAACTAAAGTTTGCCGCAAACATAACAGCCATTATAAAAGGTTTAAAATCTAGTTGCAAGCCTTGGGCCACCGCTATTGCAATAGGCGTCATAATAATGGCGGTAGCATTGTTACTAACTACCCCGCTCATAACCATAGTGACAAAAAATAGGGTCCCTATAACCACCATTTTTGATTGATTATCTAAAAAGCTCAATAACTGTTCGGAGATCCATATATCTGCCCCACTATTGTGCATGGCAACACCTAGGGGGATCATCCCTGCCAATAAAAAGAATATTTGCCAATTTACTTTTTTGTAGACCCGATCCAGATGCAGGTTATTCGTAAGTAGCAATAAGCAAACCCCGGAGAGCGCACTTACCATAACAGACAGGACACCAGTAGCCGCAAGACCAACTACCATCAAAAGAACCGCTAAGGAAAAATATTTTTTAAAGGGTGCATGGTTTTCTGGTCTATCCAATTTTTGTAACAATACAATATTATCTATAGTCTCTAGGGAATTTACATTTTGTTTACTAACATCTACCAATAAACGATCGCCTGTTTTTAGGACCAACTTATCTACGCTGCTCAATACCATTCTTTCACGTAGGTTGGTAAGTGTTTTCCGTTTCTTAATTGCTAAGGGCAATACGTCTTGCTGCATATAACCTCTAAGATTTCCCAAAGTCTTACCTAGTAATGCTGCTCCAGGCAACATTAGGAGCTCCACAAATACACGTTCTTCCAGTTTTGATACACTTTCCCTTTCCTCAGTACTCTTTTCTGGGATCATCCAATAATGTTGCTCGTTTACCCCAAGGCTTTCAGATTCGTTAAGTTTGGATAGGGCTGTGATATCGCACATTAAAAGCAATTCATCATTTTCTTTAAGTGTGATGTATTTTCCCGGTGAATTATGCACCCTATTGTTCCGCGTTAATTGTAGCACGGATAACTCTGGATTATTGTATAAAAAGGTTTCTTCTATTCTTTTGTCCACCAAATTAGATTCACTCTTGATCCGCACACTGGTAATGTAATTCCCAATACTATAATCCTCGTCCAAGTTTTTGTCCTTACTCCAGGGCAGCCATTTTAGTGCAAAGGTCAGATAGACCACAGAAACACCAAGAAAAATGAGTCCCATCATGCTAAATTCGAAAAAACCCAAAGCTGGAGCTCCTAAGTTTTTGGCAACTGAATTCACAATCAGGTTGGTAGAGGTCCCCATTAAAGTACATGATCCACCTAAGATACCTGCAAATGAGATTGGAAGCAAAAGTTTGGATTTAGGAACCTTAAAGCGTTCCGAAAGCTGATTTATGATCTTAATAAAAACAATTACCACAGCGGTAGTGCTAATAAATGCTGAAATACCAGCCGTGACCACCATAAACAATGGGGCCAAAATAAAAAGGGGAAGTCCTTTCACCTTTCCCAGTCCAGAGGTTAACCAGGAAATTACGCCATTCTCCTCCATGGCTATTGCCAATATCATTAATGCTAAAACGGCTATTGTAGCACCATTGGAAAATCCGCTAATGGCCTCCTCTGGTGATATTAACCCTAATAGTGTTAGGGATACAATAATCAAAAAGGCAATCTTATCTACTGGGAAAACTTCTAGGGCGAACAACACGATCACCGTAATTAAAACGAGAAAAACCAGAATTATATCTGTTGTCATCCCATGTGGAATTATTTTATAATCATACGCTTATGCAGCGACAAGTTTTCTACATTCTTCCATACATTTTACACAGGAATTTGCACAATCTTCACAATGCTTATGGTCGTGCTGCCCGCATTGTTCTGCACACCATTGACATACTTCAGCACATAATCCACAGTATTCCTTCGCAAAACTGCTATCGGCCATTAAAAACTTCATAGTGGCAGAACATGCTTCTATACAAAGTATACAGCATTTGGGACATTC
This sequence comes from Arenibacter antarcticus, assembly GCF_041320605.1. NCBI lineage: Bacteria > Pseudomonadati > Bacteroidota > Flavobacteriia > Flavobacteriales > Flavobacteriaceae > Arenibacter > Arenibacter antarcticus. The sequence continues at coordinate 3,615,418 of NZ_CP166679.1, read as the reverse complement.
GTTCTTACTTTCCATTCCCGACATTTGAATTAAACAATACTCACAGTCCCTAATACACTTAAGACAGGCGTCTATACAATCTTGATATGCTAATTCCATGGCGATTCGATTTATAATTTCCTTAAAATTATAGTATTCCCTTCCTTGGCAAGCGCTCTAATAAATAATATTTGAACGCTAACGGACTAAATTGATTCCATAATAAAGGAGCCAATTTTTGGGTTCCTAAGGGTGTAGTGTCCCAATCCTCAGCACTAATTATTCCTTTAAATTTTTCTCCTCTGTTTAAAAAATTCAAAATCCAGAGCTTGGTGCGCTTGTATATTACGATCAATATTTCACTACGAATTCCAAATCGGAAGCAATTTCATTTTCTTTGTTTAAAACCGATTTTATGGCTCTATCTAGCGTAAGTTTTAGTTTATTAAAGTTTTCCGGTTTTTTTAAATACCTGTTGGCCCCATTAATTCTCAAAGTTTCCACTTGCTGTGGGTCCAATGAAGTGGAGTAGATTATAACGGGAATATTAGCTAATTTGGGCTCCATTCTAATATCGTTCAAACACTCCTCCCCGTTCATCATGGGCATATTTAAGTCTAGAAAAATTACATCTGGGAGATGTTGATCCTTATTCAGTAAATTGGCCATAAGGTCCACCCCATTGTCAAAGGTAAGAATAGAAGCATTCGGACATTGTTCCTCTAAAGCTTCGGAAAATAACATACGGTCATCCTCATCATCATCGGCAAGAAAAATATAATTTTCACTCATAGTACTATACATTAAAATTACTTCGAACCCCGGTTCGTTTCTAAATTAGAGAATCGCATGAATACATATCCAGTCGACTTAATTTCAATTATCTCAAAGGCATTGGTGGTCCCATTACAAGATAATATTCATGCCCCTAAAAATACAACTTTGTTTTAAAACGATTTCATCAAATTACCTCAATTGATACTTTTAATTGTAAGCATCTCCACGTAATAAACGGCTAGTGGAGAATTATAAATGAAAATTTTGGTTTTTGACTCTTTTTTCTTTTAATGATGGACCTTATAAAGTAAATTTATCACAAATACCAGTTATGAAAAATACCATTTCCCATAGGGTTGCCGATTTTTTAAAAAACTTCCCTCCTTTTAATTTGTTGGCAGCTGCTGATCTGCAAACATTATCGGGTCAGATCACCATCATATACAAGGAAAAGGACAGTCCCGTTTTTTTGGAAAACGACATTCCACATCAACATTTTTATGTGGTACACAAAGGAGCCATCGCCCTAAAAAAAAGTAACGAAAAAAGTATGATGGACCTATGTGATGAGGGCGATATTTTTGGGTTAAGACCGTTAATGGCCTTGGAAAATTATAAAATGGAGGCCAGGGCACAGGAAGAAAGTATTTTATATGCCATACCAATAGACACTTTTAAACCCTATGCGCAACGCAATAATGAGGTTGGGGACTATTTGATTGCAAGTTTTGCATCAAACACCAGAAATCCATATTCCAAAAGCCATAGGGGCAAATTGTATGAGGAGGGATTAGAATTAAACCCCAATGCCCAAAATACTCCATTATTGGACCTACAAAAAGTAGAATATTCCAAAAAACTAGTCACATGTACAGAAAACACTCCCGTAAAAACCATAGCGGAGAAAATGACCGCGAACAATGTTGGAGCAATGTTGATCTTAAGGGACAAGCTGCCAATAGGTATCATTACGGACCGAGACCTCCGCAATAATATTGTTACCGGAAAATATCCAATTACCGTGAAAGCCTCTAAGATTATGGTGTCTCCTGTGCTTACTTTTACCAAAAACCTGACCATTACACAAGCACAAATGGCCATGATGAAAAGTGATATTAGTCATTTATGTATCACCAAGGACGGTACCTCAGACTCCAAAGCCATCGGTATATTATCCAAACACGATATTATGGTGGCATTGGGAAATAATCCAGCCGTATTGATCAAAGCCATAAAGAGGACCAAGAAAATAAAGAGCATTAAACGGATACGCAAAAGTATCGATCAATTGTTATCCGGTTATTTGGAGCAAAATATTCCAATGACCCTTACCTCAAAGATTATAACCGAACTAAACGATGTTTGTATTAAGCAGGTCATTAAAATTTCCCTTCGAAAAATGTCCGACAAACCTCCTGTAAAGTTCACATGGCTTTCTATGGGAAGTCAGGGTCGTAGTGAACAATTACTACAGACCGATCAAGACAACGCCCTAGTCTTTGAAAATGTCCCTGAAGAAAATCTCAAGGAAACCACCGATTACTTTCTAGAACTGGCTAAAATCATAAACAAAGGACTGTTTGATATTGGTTATGCGTATTGTCCTGCGGAAATGATGGCCTCCAACCCCAATTGGTGCCATAGCCTAGATAAATGGAAAACCAATGTTACGCAATGGATAACCAATCCGGGAGCGGATGAGGTGTTGCTGTCTTCCATCTTTTTCGATTATAATGTCACCTTTGGCGATGTTGGCTTGGCCGACGAATTATCAAAGCATATTTTTAAAACTACTCAAAATTATCCCATTTTCTATTTACATTTGGCCAGTGGGGCATTACAGAATCCGTCCCCAACGGGATTCTTTAGACAGCTATTATTAGAAGCAGATGGGGAGCATAAGGATTCTTTCGATTTAAAACGCAGGGCACTGATGCCACTGACCGATGCGGCAAGGGTGCTTATTTTATCACATTCCGTAAAATTTGTCAACAATACTGCAGAGCGTTTTGAAAAGCTTGCGCAATTGGAACCGAATAACGAGGAAACCTTTTTAGCCTGTTCCTACGCAACCAAGGCCTTGTTAAAGTTCCGCACCAAACAGGGTTTATTACACAACGATTCTGGTAGGTATATTGCGATCGACAAACTTTCTAAGGAAGAACGGATTAAATTAAAGAGAACATTTAAGACGATCAAGGATATTCAGGAATTGATCAGTGTAAGATTCAAGGTTTCAAATTTAATGCGATGATAAATTTCTTCAGAAAAAAACCCGTCCAATATCCTAAGTTCTGGGACGAATATGTTCAAAGTTTTGAGCAAAAAATGCCAACGGATATCGAGGATATCCGATTTGTGGCATTGGATACGGAAACTACTGGCTTTGATTATATCCATGAACGGATCCTTTCCATTGGGGCACTTAGCTTGCAAAACAAAACAATAGTCCTATCACAGACCTTGGAACTTTACTTGCAGCAAGACCATTACAATGCCGATACTGCCAAAATACACGGAATCCTAAAAAGTGGAGGTCTCAACAAGGTAAGCGAGGCAGAGGCCTTACAGCAACTATTGGGCTATTTGCAAAACGCGGTAATAATAGCTCACCATGCCGTTTTTGATCTTAATATGATTAACAAGGCATTGGAAAGAAACGGACTTCCCAATTTAAAAAACCAAGTTTTAGACACTTCAAAGCTTTACAAGAGTACTCTTATATCCTCTAATATTTTCAAGAAAAAGGAACACTATTCCCTAGATGAATTGGCCGAAAAATTTGATATTTCCATGAAGGACAGGCATACCGCTATTGGGGATGCCTATATCACTGCCATTGCCTTTCTAAAAATAAAGTCGCGACTTAAAGAAAAGGGTCCCCTAAAGCTAAAAGATCTGTTAAAGATTGGGTAACTACTTAATTATAGGTTTCGGATAAATATTGGAGTACATTATTCTCAATACGTGCCTGAATATTGGAAATATCGCCTTTCACAAATTTTTCTCCCGTAATATTTTCGAATAACTCAATATAACGATCGGATACCGACTGAACATAATCATCGGTCATCTGGGGAACTACTTGTCCCTCTAAGCCTTGAAAATTGTTGCTGATTAACCATTGTCTAACAAATTCTTTGGACAATTGTTTTTGTGTCTCTCCTTTATCCTGTCTTTCCTGATACCCATCGGCATAGAAATAGCGTGAGGAATCCGGAGTATGGATTTCGTCTATCAATACGATCTCCCCTGTTTTGGTCTTCCCAAACTCATATTTGGTATCTACCAAAATAAGGCCTCTTTTAGCGGCAATTTCCGTTCCTCTTTGAAAAAGGAGCTCGGTATATTTTTCTAATATTATATAATCCTCTTCGCCAACAATCCCACGCTTCAAAATAGCTGCCCTAGAAATATCTTCATCGTGGTCGCCCATTTCCGCTTTAATTGCTGGGGTTATTATAGGGGTTGGGAATTTATCATTTTCCCGCATTCCGTTGGGCATGGTTACACCACATAATTCCCTTTTCCCAAGTTTGTATTCCCTAGCAGCATGTCCGGATAGGTATCCGCGGATCACCATTTCTACTTTAAAAGGTTCACAAGCATGACCTACGGCAACATTGGGGTCCGGAGTTGCCAACAACCAATTGGGCACTATATCGGAAGTATCGGCCATCATTTTTGTGGCGATCTGGTTAAGAATTTGACCTTTATACGGTATCCCCTTTGGCATTACCACATCAAAGGCAGAAAGTCTGTCCGTAGCCACCATTACCAAAATATCATTTTCCAAGGTATAAACCTCCCTTACTTTTCCTTTGTAAACCCCTTTTTGTCCCGGAAAATTAAAATTTGTGTCAATTATTGTGTTGCTCATGAAGTAAAATCAATTGTTATGCTCAATACCTTTATAGGCTTCTATTACACTTTTTACTAATTTATGTCTTATTACATCTTTATCATCTAAATAGATGATTTTAATACCTTCCACATTCTGCAATACCAATAAGGCCTCTTTCAGTCCAGAAACCAAGCGTCGTGGAAGATCTATTTGCCCAGGATCGCCATTGATCAGAAATTTAGCGTTTTTCCCCATTCTGGTAAGAAACATTTTCATCTGTGCATGGGTAGTGTTTTGTGCCTCGTCCAAAATCACAAAAGCGTTGTCCAAGGTTCTACCTCGCATAAAAGCCATAGGCGCTATCTGTATGGTCCCATTTTCTAAATAATGGACTAATTTTTCAGGAGGTATCATATCCCTTAAGGCATCGTATAACGGCTGCATATAAGGATCTAGTTTTTCTTTGAGATCTCCGGGAAGAAAGCCCAAGTTTTCCCCGGCTTCAACTGCAGGCCTGGTCAAAATAATTCGCTTTACCTGTTTTTCCTTTAGCGCTTTTACCGCTAAGGCGACACCAGTATAGGTTTTACCAGTCCCAGCAGGACCCACGGCAAAAACCATATCATTGGTGTTTGCAGCGTCTACCAACTTTCGTTGATTAGCAGTCACAGCACGTACCAGACGGCCACCAACGCCATGTACCAAAACTTCCCCACTGGCTACAGAAGCCTCAATCTCATCCTGAACATTGCTGCCTAGCAAACGCTCTATACTGTTTACATCAAGCTTATTGTACTTGGCATAATGTGCGGTAAGCATATCAAATCTACGATCAAACTCATCCAACTGCTCCTCATCACCATACACTTTTATTTTATTGCCACGGGCAACAATCTTCAGCTTTGGAAAGTGTTTTTTTAACAAATCTATATTTTCATTATTCTGTCCAAAAAACTCTCTTGGGCCAATGTCTGTAAGTTCTATGATAAGTTCGTTCAAAGAATATGTGTATTAGAAAGGTTCAGAAATAAATATATATTTTGGTTCGCTATTTTTTTGTGTAATTTTGTTCAACAAAATTAAGTAAATTAAGTAAAAAACTACTTGCCAAACCAAAAACATATCAACAGTCCCCTATGCCTATAATTACTTTAACTACTGATTTTGGATATAAAGATCATTTTGTAGGGGCCATAAAAGGAACTATTTACAAGGAGCTGGGCGACCCTAAAATCGTTGATATATCGCATTCTATAGCGCCGTTCAATATTCAGGAATGCGCCTATATCCTCAAAAATTCCTACAAAAATTTTCCTGATGGAAGTATACATATTGTAGGGGTAGATTCTGAACTTTCCCCAGAGAATCAACATATCGCAGTTTTTGCGGACAACCATTATTTTATAATGGCAAACAATGGCGTAATAGGTCTGATAACTTCTGAAATTGTACCGGAAAAAGTAGTGGAAATTCAATTGCCAAATCCCGTGGATGGCGCTTTTCCAGTTCTAGACGTTTTTGTGAAGACGGCCTGCCATATTGCAAGGGGTGGTAAATTGGAGGTTTTAGGGCGGGACTTTAAGGATTTAAAAGACCTGAGGGATGTTAAACCCAGAATTTCTGATGATGGTAATACCCTATCGGGAAGTGTCATCTATATTGATAATTACGGAAATGTTGTTTCCAATATAGAACAAAGAGAGTTTCTTCAATATGGAAAAGGAAGACCCTTTGAAGTGTTGGCGCGGAATAAAAAAATTAGGCAAATTCACCGAAAATATGGCGACATTGTAGATTATAAACTGGAAAAAAGTCAGCGTAAATCTCCAGGGGAAATCGTAGCACTTTTTAATACCTCTGGGTATTTGGAAATTGCCATCTATAAGAGCGACCTAAATACGGTTGGCGGGGCCTCTACTCTTTTGGGGCTGGATTATAGGGATACCATAGTTATTAACTTTGAATAATCTACATAACCATGTTGGTAAGAATTGTAAAATTGACGTTCAAATTGGAAAACATCGCTAGTTTTAAATCCATATTTGACAAACACAAAATTGCAATCCAAAATATAGAGGGGTGTACTTTTCTAGAACTACTTCAGGATGTAGATGACGAACGCATTTTTTTTACCCATAGCTATTGGAACAGTAGTGCCGATTTGGAGAAGTATAGAAATTCGGAATATTTTAGAAACGTTTGGAAAACCACCAAATTGCTATTCGCGGAAAAACCGGAAGCATGGTCCTTACAAAAAGTTAATGTCAATAAGCAATCTGTATGATAGCCATTTTCAAAAGAGAGATCCAATCGTTCTTTACCTCCCCTATAGGATATCTTGTTATAGGGCTGTTTTTAATACTTAATGGACTATTCTTATGGGTCTTTAAGGGGCCCTTCAATATCTTTGATTACGGCTTTGCGGATATGGGCCTATTTTTTCTCCTTGCCCCGTGGGTATTTTTATTTCTGATTCCTGCAATCACCATGAAGAGCTTTTCTGAAGAAAAAAAAATGGGGACCTTAGAACTCCTTTTTATAAAACCAATTTCACTTAGAAATATCGTAATGGGTAAATTTTTGGGCACTTTCACCCTGTCCCTGATTGCCATTCTTCCTTCCCTGCTATATGTCTATACGATATCTGAATTGGGAACTACCGTCGGAAATCTTGACATGGGAATAGTTATGGGATCCTATTTTGGCCTACTTTTTCTTATTGCGAGTTATACCGCAATAGGCCTATTTGCCTCTACCCTATCGGAAAACCAAATTGTAGCCTTTATCCTAGCTATGGTACTATGTTTCCTGTTATTCTACGGATTTGAAGGTCTGTCTGGCCTAATCCCTTCGGGAAGTATGTTTTTATTCGTAAAGAATATAGGTATGAAGGCCCACTTTGACAGTATTGCCCGAGGTGTATTAGACACTAGGGACATTGTCTATTTTGTTGGTCTTTGCCTATTCTTCCTTTTCCTTACCGTAAATCAACTTAAAAATCAAAATAGATGATAAAAAAAAGTTGGTTATCCGTTTTAAAGGCATTGCTACTATTGGTGCTACTTAACCTATTAGGTAGCTTTTTCTACACCAGGGTAGATTTAACAGAGGACAAAAGATATACCTTATCCACACCCGCCATAAATTCTGTGGAAAAATTTAATGCTCCTGTGACCATAGATATCCTTTTGGACGGCAACCTACCCCCAGAATTTGCGAGGTTAAAGGACGAAACCCGACAATTGTTGGAGGAATTTTCAGCGGAAAATAAAAACATACAATTCGCCTTTGTAGATCCTATGGAAGGTGCAACCTCTATAGAGACTGTTATAACGGAACTACAAGGGTTGGGAATGACCCCTACTAATGTTACGGTGGAACAAAACGGAAAAGTCTCCCAAGAAATTATTTTTCCCTGGGCAATGGTCAGTTACAACCAAAAAATAGTGAAAGTCCCGTTATTAAAAAACAAACTGGGTACTACCTCCGAAGATCGTGTAAACAATTCCGTACAACATTTGGAATATGCCTTTGCCAATGCCTTTGCCCAATTGAACCTAACAAACAAAAAACGCGTTGCCATTATTAAGGGCAATGGGGAATTGGACGATATATTTATAGCAGATTATCTGACTACTATTAGGGACTATTACAATATAGGGGCCATTACGCTAGATTCTGTTGCCAACAACCCCCAAAACGTATTGGATCAACTGAGGAAATTTGACTTGGCTATTGTTGCCAAACCTACAGAGGCCTTTACAGATGAAGAAAAATTTATTTTGGACCAGTACATTACCGGGGGAGGGAAATCGCTTTGGCTAATAGACCAGGTGGCGATGGAAATGGACAGTCTGTTTAACGAAAACGGTAGTGCCATGGCCATGCCACGACAATTAAACCTGAAGGACTTTTTCTTTAGGTATGGGGTTAGGTTAAATGCCAATTTAATTAACGATATGTATTTTACACAGATCGTTTTGGCAAGTGGGGAAGGCAATGACTCCCAATACAATCCGGTTCCCTGGTACTATAATCCAATGGTATTCTCCAAGAACGATCACCCTATAAATACCAATCTGGAAGCCGTTAGGTTTCAGTTTACGGGGTCTATGGATACCTTGCCCAATAAGTATAAAAAACAGATACTTTTACAAAGCTCTCCCCTTTCCAGAACAGAGGGCGTTCCTAGACAGATTAGTTTGGACATTATTAACGTTGCCACAAACAAGGAGGATTATGCGGATGGCAACAAACCATTAGCCGTTTTGATCGAGGGCGACTTCACCTCTACCTTCACCAATAGAGTGAAACCAATTGCCTTAAATGAAGTATTGGAAAATGGACCCGCCAATAAAATGATCGTCATTTCCGACGGCGATATTATTAAGAACCAGATTCGAAATGAGAGGCCCTTGGAACTGGGATATGACAAATGGACAAATACCTATTATGGCAACAAGGAATTCCTAATTAATTGCTTAAATTACCTTTTAGACGATAATGGACTTATAAACATTCGTAAAAAGCAGGTCTCCATACCTTTTTTAGACGAGGTGAAAATTGAAGATCAAAAAAACAAATGGCAGTTGATTAATATTGGCCTGCCACTAGGTTTGACCCTTATTTTTGGGTGGGCAATTAATGCCTTTAGAAGGAAAAAATACGGGAAATAAGTGTTAATAAGTTTGTTTCCTTAAAAAGGACAATTAAAATATCTTTGTTTTTGATTAAGATACAAGTAATCCTGCTGATTTTAGCCTAATTAACCTATTGGGAATAATGAAATATAGGTTCCTTAAAAATAAATAAGAGACACATGAAATTTATAGTATCTAGTACCTATTTATTAAAACAACTCCAAATATTAGGTGGGGTAATCAACAATAGCAATACACTGCCAATCTTGGACAATTTCCTTTTCGATCTAGATCAAAGGGAACTTACCGTTTCTGCATCAGATCTTGAAACGACCATGAGTTCTGTATTGGAAGTGGATTCGGACAGCAAAGGAACCATTGCAGTACCTGCAAAGCTATTGTTAGAGATTCTGAAGACCTTTCCAGAGCAACCATTGACATTTGTTGTTGAAGACAATAATACAGTGGAGATAAGCTCTAACCACGGAAAATACGCCTTGGCCTATGCCGATGGTTCGGAATTTCCAAAATCAGTGGAACTGTCCAACCCCTCCTCTACCACAATATTGGGAGATATTCTGGCCACAGCCATTAACAAGACCATTTTTGCTGCGGGAAATGACGATCTAAGACCTGTAATGAGCGGTGTCTTTTTTCAGTTTTCTCCTGAAAATCTGACCTTTGTAGCTACGGATGCCCATAAATTGGTTAAATACCAACGCACGGATATCGCTGCTTCTAAGGTGGCCGAGTTTATTATGCCGAAAAAACCTTTAAATTTATTAAAAGGAATATTGGGAGGTAGCGAAACCGATGTACTGATAGAATACAACGAAAGCAACGCCAAATTTAGCTTCGAAAACACTATTTTGATCTGTAGGTTGATTGATGGGAAATACCCCAACTACGAAGCAGTAATCCCAAAAGAGAATCCAAATAAACTTTCTATTTCCAGGACTCAAATTTTGAGTTCGGTAAGACGAGTGTCTATTTTCTCCAATAAGACTACCCACCAAATACGCTTGAAAATAGCGGGTGCGGAATTGAACATTTCTGCCGAGGATATTGACTACAGCAACAAAGCGGAAGAACGATTAACCTGTTCTTACCAAGGAGACGATATGCAAATAGGATTCAATTCTCGTTTTTTAGTGGAGATGTTGAACAACCTTACCTCTGACGATGTGCAGTTAGAGATGAGCCTACCCAATAGGGCAGGTATCCTTACCCCTATCGATGGGTTGGATGAAGGGGAAATTGTCACCATGCTGGTGATGCCTGTGATGTTGAATAGCTAAAACATATTTAGTTGTACCCCATAAAAAAATCCGCATTGTTTAAAACACAATGCGGATTTTTTAATTTTATTTTGTCGGTATCACACAAACTTAATGCTCAGTGGATAATGAGGTGCTTCCCCATTAGATACTTTAATTGCATTAACTATGGGGAATATAATACAAAGTAAGGCTACCCCAATTATTCCCAAGATACCCAGCCCAAACAATAAGATTAACGGAATAGAAATCAAGGCGTATAAAAACATACTGATTTGGAAATTTACAATAGATTTGCCGTGTTCATCCATATTTATGATACTGTCCCGCTGTGTCAACCACAAAATTAAGGGTACAATAAATCCCCCGAAGCCCGTTACGATATCCAATAACTGACTTAGATGCGTCATAACCAATAGTTGTTTGTTTTCGGCTTTCATCTCAAAAATACTTTAGAAGTTAATAGTAGATTTTCTTCCATTTTAATTAAGAGTCTTTGTCGTGATCATAGGATAAAAGTAAATATTAACTGTAATTCATCAGACCTAGAGGCACAAACAATGGAAAAACTTTCAATAAAAATAGAATGGTAATAGTAAGACGATAAAATTTCCGAATTGTTACAAAAATTCATCGTACTACATAAAAATCATTCCTCTACAACTACTATTGTTTCCGATATAGTTTTCTCACAGTTTGTTGGTTTTTTTCGATGCTCGAATTTAGCTTGTCAATTTGCTTATGCAACTTTTCAATAGCCTTTGGAGACAGTTTTCCTCTGCTGTCATCTCTTTCCATTTTGTTCTGGATCTTTTCTACTTTCTTTATATCCTTGTCAATTTTTCTATTCCTAGAATCGATTTTCGAAGCAATTTTATTTTGTTTCTTTAGCTCCTTTTCCGCTTTTTTTTGAGCTTTCTCAGCTTTTTTAGCATCGCGATCTGCTTTAGCAAAGCGTTTTTCCAAATCCTTTGCTTCTTTTAATCGCTGCTTTTCTATATTTTGATCTATTTTTATCTGCTCATCGGTAGGCACAGGAAGAGTTTCTGTCTCTTGCGCAAACGAAAAGTTAAAACAGATCAACAGTAGCAACAATCCTAAAATTTTTTTCATTTTCATATGTGTTTTATTTCAATTTTTACTTTAGATAGTTTTATATAACATACCTTGAATTACTAATAATTTATTAAAAGAATAACACAATTGCTTGTCTATAATAGACGGGTATTTTCAAGGTGTTTTTTCGCCGACAAAATTACCTCTTTATTTCCTCCTATAATTAATTATTCCTCTGTCGTATTATATATAACAAATTCCATGCCTCATTTATTCTTAGTCCATGTTGTAATTATTTTTTTGATATAGTGAAGCAACAATCCTTAAATACAAACATACATTTTACCTAGTCCTCCACTCTCCTTAGCTGTGGTTGTCCTCAATAAATTGTATTTTTACCCTCAAATATAAAATAGTACAACTTCCCATTTTATTTATTAGAAACGGGAAATTTATAGCTTGTTATTTATGATCAACAACGACAATATTATTGCTTTGGCCACCCCTTCTGGTGCTGGCGCCATTGCGGTTATCCGTGTTTCAGGAAAGGATGCCATAAGCTTGACCGGACCACTTTTCAAATCGGTTCGCGGAAAGGACCTCAAGGTGCAAAAAAGTCACACTATTCATTTAGGACATATTGTGGAGGACAGCAAGGTATTGGATGAAGTACTATTATCAGTTTTCAAAGGCCCAAACTCCTATACTGGGGAAGACGTGATAGAGATCTCCTGCCATGGATCCCCCTATATACAACAGCAAATTATTCAGCTCTTTTTAAGAAATGGCTGTAGGGCCGCACAAGCAGGAGAATTTACCCTCCGGGCATTTCTAAACGGGAAAATGGACTTGAGTCAGGCAGAAGCCGTTGCCGATCTTATCGCCTCGGATAACGAGGCCGCTCATCAAATAGCCATGCAACAAATGCGGGGCGGATTTAGTAACGAAATAGAGAAACTACGCGAACAATTGCTCAATTTTGCGTCGCTCATCGAATTGGAGCTCGACTTCGCAGAGGAGGATGTGGAGTTTGCAGACCGAAGTCAGTTTAAGATCTTATTAGCAAAAATCCAAGAAGTATTAAAACGTCTGATCGATTCCTTTGCCGTGGGCAACGTCATTAAAAATGGAATTCCGATCGCTATTGTAGGCGAACCCAACGTAGGTAAATCTACCTTGCTAAACGCCTTGTTGAACGAGGAACGCGCTATTGTAAGTGATATTGCAGGGACCACTAGGGATACTATTGAAGACGAAATAACCATCGGAGGGGTGGGGTTCCGATTTATTGATACTGCTGGAATTAGAGATACCGTAGATGTAGTTGAAAGTATTGGAATTAAAAAAACCTTTGAAAAAATAGCACAAGCTCAGGTAGTTGTACTTTTAGTGGACGGTTGGGAAATGGCTTCCGACCCTGACAAATTAAAGACCAGCATCATAGAACTGGAAAAAATAAAAAATAGGTATCCCCAAAAACCACTGTTGGTCATTGCCAATAAGGTAGACCGACTGCAGCCGGAAGAAATAGAAGGTTTAAAATTGCACCTCCCCGATTTGTATTTACTATCCGCCAAAAGTGGTCTGGGTGTAGAAGAGCTAAAATCGCGCTTATTGGAATTTGTAAATACTGGGGCATTGCGAAACAGCGAAACTATTGTTACCAATACCCGTCATTATAACGCCCTATTAAAAGCATTGGAGGAGATAGAAAGAGTACAGTTTGGAATGGACGAGGACACCCCGAGCGACCTCTTGGCCATAGATATCCGGGAGGCTCTTTACCATTTGGGAGAAATTACTGGACATGTTACTAACGACGAATTGTTGGGGAACATTTTCGCTAATTTCTGTATCGGGAAATAAATAAGTATTTCATATGATACCATATAAGACCACATGACTACAAATAGCTGAAAATCAACAGATTGTTAATCACTTTAAGATTTTTACTTTCTCTTATTCATCTTATTTTCGTACATTTTTGTATCCCATTTGTATCTCGTATGAAAGTTCATCTCAGAAAGAAAAAGCTAAAAAGCGGATTGACCAGTCTTTATATAGAGCACTATAAAGGTCATACCACAACGCCCCAAGGTAAAAGCAAAATTTTAAGGGATTTTGAATATCTGGAGCTCTATCTCACGACCGATCCCAAGACCGATTCTGAAATAAAGAAAAACAAGGAAACCCTAGAACTCGCAGAACAAATCCTAACCATTAGAAAGGCCGAAGTCTACCAAGGGAAGTATAACCTTAAAAACGACACCAAAGGAAAAGTTGGTTTATTAGACTTTTATGTCCAGAAGAAATAGGAACGCTACCAGTCCAAAGGAAATTATGACAATTGGGATGCAGCACAGAAACATCTAGAAGCCTACTGCTCCCCTACTATCATCTTTAACGATATTGATGTCGATTTTATTAAAGGGTACAAGAAATACCTAGATACCATTGCTGTTACACAGAGTCAAAAGAAGTTATCCCAAAACACCAAAAATGCGTACTACAATAAATTTAAAGCTTGTTTAAATGCTGCATTTGAAGAAGGGTACCTAAATGAGAACCTCATTAAGAAAGTCAAGGGGTTTTCTGCTGGAGAATCCACCAGAGAATATCTTACTTCCGATGAACTTCAAAAATTATCCAAGACCCCTTGCTCTATTCCCTTATTAAAACGCGCCTTTCTCTTTTCCACCTTATCCGGTATTCGTTGGTCCGACATTAATAAGCTTAAGTGGTCAGAGGTACGTGATGAGGGTACGGACAATTCCGGGGATCTTATCTTCCGAATTGTGTTTCAGCAAAAGAAAACAGAGGGCGTAGAATACTTATATATTTCAGAACAAGCCAGGGAGCTATTAGGGGAACGCAGAGGTCCCAATGACCGAGTATTCAAAGGCCTCCGTTACAGTGCCCATATGAACCTCCAACTCCTCCGTTGGTGCATGTTTGCCGGTATTAACAAACACATCACCTTCCATTCCGCCAGGCATACCAATGCAGTGCTATTATTAGAAAATGGAGCAGACATCTATACCGTTTCCAAACGGCTAGGACACCGTGAAATACGAACTACGGAGATCTATGCCAAAATCATCGACAAAAAGATGAAAGAAGCTGCAAACTTACTCCCTAAGTTGAATTTGGATTTATTGTAAAGGGTGGTTGAGTTTTTTCACATAGCTACAACTTTTCCTAAATAAAATTGATTCTATTTCTATAACTTCCTATACAATTTCGGGTGAGGTCTTAAGGTTAGAATCGTTAGCTAAACAACTGATTACTAAGCAGTATTTCAACCAACAAAGGAGAGTTCATAATGAAATAAGACTTATATTAGATACTGAAGAAATGGAAGTATTCCCACAATCTTCTCTATATATAAGTTTGTTATAAATTATACCATGAAAAGAACTTTACTACTTATAATACTTTTCTTAGGATTTATTTTTCAAGGTCTTGCACAAGTTAATTCAACGCATGTTCGTGTAAAGGGATATACTCGCAAGGACGGAACTTATGTAGCACCACATTACCGAACGGCACCGAACACAACAAACAGAGATAATTTCTCTACTAGAGGCAACACTAATCCTTACACAAGAAAAGCCGGTTATATTCCAAGGGACAATAAACCTTTATATAAAAATACGTCCACAAGTTCTAGTTCCAGTTCTAGTTCCAGTTCCAGTTCTAGGTCTAGTTCTAGTTCTAGTCCCAGTCCCAGTCCCAGTCCCAGTCCCAGTCCCAGTCCCAGTAAAAAAACATATTACTACTCCCAACCTACAAAATCAGTCAAAAACTCTGTAACACCAGCTTATAGTAAGGATAACATTGCATCTAAAACAAACAGAATTTCCAACAACGGATTTCAACAACGATGGATTCAGGAAAAACTAAATAAACTATCTACAAACTCATTAAGAAAAGATAAAAATTACAATCTAAGAATAAAGTCTAATTCAAATCGCCAAGAAAGACGTTTAAATAGAAACAAAAATATAAGGATTTACCAGCTATCAGATGGTTGGTATGATGTAAATTTTTCCACCACAATTAGCTTTAGAGAAAAAACAAAAAATGTTTTCATCAAGAGACAAATATATATTGAAAACGGAGAAGCAAAAAAATATATTGGAGCTGAAAATATGATTTTTGATATTCATGAATTTTTTCTCGACCGAAATAATTATAAAATGAAAATTGTTTACCCCGATAATGAAGTAAACAAAGGATATGGCGACATTTATCTGTATGAAACTAAGCCGCTTAAGCAGGCTCCAAATTATGAATATCCAAGAACAATATATTTCTATACCTCCACTGACAATCTTGGTGGACCAATTTCGGTAACAATTGAAAGTAACACCAAAGCACATTGGGGCGGTTACATGGACAAATATTGGAATACGACGCCAAGTTGCAGCACAACGGAGGATATAATAAAGTTTTATTTACCAAACGGAGATTACCATTATTATGCTGAAAACAAGAATGGACTTTGGACCGATGAAATTACTATTAATAGTGATTGCCTCGGAATTAAGTTGGATGCAAATTAAATTTATTGCCAAAGCAAGTAACAATTAAATAGCTATTAATTTTAAAATAGGAACCAATCTAATGCAGTCTATTAAGAGTGCTTAAAACGGGTCCTTTTCCAGCACTCTTAAAAGACGGTCTTACATTTTTGGAAGCTTATTTTGGGCGATAAAAACAAAGCAAAGTTACTTGCACCACTTTTTACACATTTTTCGGTGAATTTCTCCTCAGATTATTGACAATGGCTGAGAGCTGCATGCACTTGTTGGCCAGCGCTATCCCTTTCGTGAAAATTTTTCACTTACCAATAATGGAAACTTCGGTGCGTTACACGCCACCCATTTCGGTTTAATAGTGCCAGGCATTTAAGTTTAATCTATGCCAAAAATAATAGACGAATAAATTAAGGAGGCTGCAAACTTACTTCCTAAGTTGAATTTGGATTTGTTGTAGTGGTGGTTTTGACGCAGATTGGAGGCCCTAATGAAATAAGGCCTATATTAGTTACTGACATTAATGGAAGTATAGTAAACTGTTCCTATACCTGAATATTATAACCAAAAATGAAAAAACAGACTTTACTAATTATAATTTTTACAATTTTGAATTCAACATTGACTTATGGCCAATATGATAGTTATATGAAGAATTCAGATGGGTCATATTCTGTTGGAGGATGTTATGATAGTTATATGAGAAATTCAGATGGGTCTTACGCTTGTGGCGGAGCTTATGACAGCTATATGAGAAACTCTGATGGAACATATTCTGTTGGTGGAGCTTATGACAGCTATATGAGAAATCCTGACGGGACTTACGTTTGTGGTGGCGCTTATGACAGCTATATGAGAAACCCTGATGGTTCTTATTCAGTTGGAGGTGCTTATGATGGTTATATGAGAAACCCTGATGGATCCTATTCAGTTGGAGGTGCTTATGATGGTTATATGAGAAACCCTGATGGATCCTATTCAGTTGGCGGTGCTTATGATGGGTATATGAGAAATCCTGATGGATCCTATTCAGTTGGTGGTTCATATGATGGATATATGAGAAACCCTGATGGATCCTATTCAGTTGGTGGTACTTATGACAGTTATATGAGAAATCCTGATGGCTCATATTCAGTTGGTTGGGGAAAATGTAGAAAATAAAAGGGCATAGTCGAGTAGGTAAAAGGGAGTCTCACACCTAAATCTCTCACACTCGCCTGCAGGACACGAGAAGAGAACCGTACGTACTGGTCACGCTCCCCGCTGGTGCGAGCGTCACGCTCGTACTAAAGCAATACAACAGACCCACTTTATACATTGTGATAACCGTAACCAAGACTGGTATAAAGGGGTTCATAATTCTACCAGAAAATTTTGCAGATATCTACACCGTTTCCAAACGTCTTGGGCACCGTGAAAAAAGAACTACGGAAATCTATGCCAAAATTATAGACGAAAAATGAAGGAACCTTCGAACTTACTACCTAAGTCGAATTTGGAGAGTGTTTTATAGAGACGTAATTTTAGATTACTTTAACGAAAATATCATAAGAGACAATCAAGTATCAATTAGGCTAAATCAGAATCTAGAGTAAAGCATGTAACTTTAACTTTGTAACTATGTGTCTTAACAACCAATAACTACCAACTAAAAACTATAATAATGAAATTAGAGAAAATTTTAGATAGGCTCAATTCGATTGATAAGAACTATTTTATAAAGACAATAGATAACATAATTATACATAGCCCAAAAAACACTAAGGAAATAGATGAGATTTTAAGTTCAGCTGACAAGGGTTTAAAGTCAGTTGACAATCAAAATGTAGCAAAAGTTTTTTCCCTAATAGAAGATGAATTTTTCGATTATTTGAAATGTGAATTTCAAGATACTTCTTCACAATTAGACATTCTTATTGATATATTGATTCGTGATGGCAATTGTATAATGAAACAAGATTGGTTCTCAAGATTATATGATGCCGAAATAAAAAGCATAAAAACAAAAATTAAAAAAACAAACGAAGAATTTGAAAATGAAAAATCTGAAATTTCAGAAGGAAGAAAAAGAGACTACAAAATATATAAAGCATGCTTAGAAATAGCGTACAAAAATGATCTTGAGAATAATAGAGATGCAAAAATCACTTCAGACGAATTATCCATAATTTTAACATTATCAAAAGAATTGGAACTTTCTCAAGAAGAAATTAAGCTTATTAATTACTCAATACTTCCAATTAAAAAATCAGATGTGATGGAGGTAATTACAAATCTAAAGTCTATTGGAGTAATATTTTATTCCAAAAAAGAAAATACAATTTTCGTGGCAGACGAAATGGTGCGCTTACTAAGAAAATTAAGAAAAAAAGAAGTTGCTGATAAATTTTTGAGAAGAACTTTAAGATTATTGCGTGAGCCAGTTATTAATCAAATAGCTAAAAAACATAATATCGATAGAAGTCTAAGTTATCTAGACAAAATCGAAGAAATAATTTTAGAGGGTGTTTCTTTCAGAGGACTATTAACTCATGATATTTATAAAAAAGACTCAAATCTTACGGAAAAAAAGAAAACGCTTAATGAATTATGCGATAGAAAACTTAATATTGAGAATCTAAAAGGAAGCACTTTAGATGACAAAATTGAAAGTTTAATTACATATTTCGAAAATGTAGAAAAAGACGAAAATATTCATATTTCGCTTGACGGTTTTGAAAAAATGTTATCCGAACTAAATGAATCACTTCCAAAATTAAATAAGGAAATAAAAAATCAGTTTGAGATTCAAGATGAATTTATTCTAAAAGCAAATCTACTTTTAGATTATAATATTAAACCAAGAGATATTTTAGATCTAATCACCAAAGAAAACTTTAAAAAATTCATTCTAGATAATGGGATTAAGCAAAGAGGTGATGATATTCTGAATACATTAGAGCATTATAAAGATGCCGAAAATCTTTATTTAGAAAACTACGATAAGATTGCTTACCGAGATTTAAATACTTTAAAAGAAAATGGCATTTCAGTTAAAGAAAGCGAATTAGGTGTCAAATTTGAAGAGTTAACTAGAAAGATTTTTTCAGAATTAGGCTTTAACGTTGATGAAGAATTAAGAAAAAAATTAAATACAAAAAAAGATCTTATTGATATCCTTCTGCATTTAGAAAATGGGGATGTAATTATTGTAGAATGTAAAACCAGTAAGGAAAGAGGTTATAACAAGTTTAGCTCTGTTTCAAGACAACTAAAATCTTATAAAAGTGCCACAGAGAAAAATGATATTAGAGTCGCTAAAATATTATTAATTGCTCCAGAATTTAGTGATGATTTCATAACTGATTGTGAAATGAATATGGAATTAAACCTTTCGTTGTTGACAGCTTCCGCTTTATCTAAGATTTTCGAGGCCTTTAAAGTTTCAAAATATAAAGAATTTCCACATGTTTTATTTAGAGATGTAGTTATCAATGAAGAAAGGATTATTAAAGCATTGAGTAAATAGACGGCAGTGGTAGTTACCCCCGTGGTGCGAGCCTGTCTGCCGCCAGGCAGGCCTGCCTATGTCAGCCAAACAAACGTCACGCTCGTACTAAAGCAATACAATCTAACTATATTATACAATCTGATTGCCATAACCAAGAGTGCTATGTAAGGGTTAATAATTCTATCAGAAAATTTTGCTAACATCTATACCGTTTCCAAACGTCTGGGACACCGTGAAATACGAACTACGGAGATCTATGCCAAAATCATTGACAAGAAAATGAAGGAAGCTGCGAACTTACTTCCTAAATTGGATTTGGATTTGTTGTGGTGGCGGACTAGGATACAATATCAGATTTATTCTAAAATATAGTTTTCATTTTCTATGAGTTAATGGAATTCTTATCGTGAAACTTACACCAACTCTTCTCATTTATAAACATCTGATTGTTAACTACTTTTCAATAATAAATGGGAGTATTTTATCAAATAAGGTCTATGTTAGACATGGATATATAGTAACTTATACCTATATCCGTACATTGTGGCACATTAGTATATATGAAAGCATATAATATTAAAAACTACGGAAAACCTAATAAAGTTCTTAGGCTTATAGAAGCTGAACAACCTATGCCTAAAAGTACCGAGGTCAAGGTTAAAGTTTATGCAACAACAATCAATGATTACGATTGGTGCATTACCACAGGAAAGCCTTTAGCTTATCGTTTGTTCTTTGGAATGTTTAGTCCCAAGAAAAAATTAAGGATACCCGGTATGGAGGTGGCAGGAATTGTGGAGCAGGTCGGGAATAAGGCCACAAAGTTTAAAGTCGGTGATGCCGTTTACGGTGACATCTCAGAATTCGGATTTGGCAGCTTTGCTGAGTTCCTTTGCATAGATGAGAAAGCACTAGCTAAAAAGCCAAATAACATGAGTTTTGAGGAAGCTACTAGTATTCCACACGCAGCAATGCTTGCCCTACAAGGTCTGCGGGATGTGGGACGAATTAAGGATCACCAGAAGATTTTGATCAATGGCGGGGGTGGCGGTGTTGGTTCATTCGCAATTCAAATAGCCAAACTTTACAACGCAGATGTTACAGGGGTGGACACAGGTGAAAAATTAAAAGCAATGGCAACTCAAGGGTTTGACAAAGTAATTGACTATAAAAAAGAAGACTTTACTAATAGTGATCAGCAATATGATCTAATCCTTGATTGCAAGACCAATCGATCACTCTGGAAATTTTTAAAGGTTCTTGGACCGAAAGGAAAATACGTTTCAATAGGTGGTAAGACCAGCAAGCTGTTACAAATGGTTTATATGAGTCCGATACTAAAGTTGTTTAGCAAGAAACGTATGCATATGGTAATGTTAAAAGCTAACAAGGACTTGGAATATATCAATCAGCTTTATGAGGAAAACAGGATAAATTGTGTCATAGATGGCCCATATAATTTTGACAAAATACCCTGGGCGATTCAACGATTTGGGGATGGACAGCACAGTGGTAAAATTGTAATTACAGTAAACTAACGGTCTTCAGTCGAGTAGGCGGGTCCACCCCTAAGTAGAAACGGACTGGGCCTCTCAAATGCCAAAGTATTCACGAATACCTTGTTGTAAAAATAAAATGCATGAGTACACCACCGTATGTGCCGGTATCGCCCGCCTGAATCGTACGGGCAGGCCCGCCTATCTAATTCGGGTTAATATACGGCGGTTCGCAAAAAGATGGGTTGAGTTCTAAGTAAACATTGGTCAATAATTAATACCCTCGCGTTTTTAAGCGTTTTTAAGTCAAATTACCTCAGGGCAAGCCCATGAGGCATCCGAAGGAAAATACCGATTACAAATCGACCTAAGGGTCGGAGCATTCAAATCTCACTTAGTGAGTAATGGTCGTGCCTAAAATAGGCTTCTGTGCTGTTGCCCAACCACCTTTACGAGTTCTGCTCCATGCATAGGCATGGTCTTGGTTCTTAGTTCTTGATTCCAGAAGCGTAGTGTACAACGCGATGCAATCGCGCGGGAACGAGGGATTTACACCCAGATTTCTAGCTTAATCCTGCCCCAATGCGTTAAACAACAATCATCTTCGTTTTCAAAATAAATCCTTACCTTGAATTTCAAATTAAAAACGTAGCATGATGAAGAATCCAAATACGCCTTCTGCAGGCCGACGACAATTTATCCGAAACACAACAGCCGCAGTAGGGGGTATTGTGATACTTCCCAGGCATGTTCTTGGAGGCAAAGGATATACCGCACCCAGCGACAAAGTAAACATCGGCATTGTCGGAGCGGGGGGTCAGGGACAGAGTAATGTTCGTAATTTACTTCAACTAGACGACGTACAGATTACATCGGTCACAGATCCGGGTCGTTATTGGGATTTGAATCGATTCTATTACAAGTCCATTGCCGGACGGGAACCGGTCAGTGAAATGATTGAGAATCATTATCAGAAAAAGGGAGAGAACAAAGTGGTTCGTCAATATAAACGATTTAGTGAAATGATGGATAAGGAAAAAGATATCGATGCCATTCTTTGCGCTACCCCAGACCATACCCACGCCTTTATCACCATCGCAGCCCTTAAGGCAGGACTGCATGTTTATTGCGAGAAACCCATGGCTCACAATATATGGGAAACGAGGATGGTACGTAAAGTAGTACAAGAAACGGGACTCGCCACTCAGATGGGTAACTCGGGACATAGTCGGGACGGCATGCGTTCATTGGTCGAATATCTACAGGATGATGCTATCGGAACAGTACGCGAAATCCATGCGTGGGTTCCTGCTGGTCGCTGGACTCCGGGTATTACAGGTCTTCCTCAAAATACCAGTCCACTTCCTCATGATTTTGATTGGAAGGAATGGTTGGGACCGTCACCATTTCGGCCCTATAACGATCTTTTTTCGCCAGTCACTTGGCGGGATTTTTGGATATATGGTTGCGGTGCATTGGGAGACTTTGGATGTCATGATATGGATGCACCTTTTTGGGCCTTCGATCTATCGAGCCCGTCTGAGATTCAGATTTACCCTGCCGGACAAAGTAATAGTGAAATTGCTCCTTATGGAGAGGCTGGCACGTATCATTTTCCTGAAAGGAAGGGCCAGGCTGCACTCAAATTACACTGGTATTCCGGAGGCTTAAAACCGGATTGGAATCCCCATTTGCCACCAGATTATAAATTCGGAGGGAGGAGCGCCATGTACGTGGGCGATAAAGGGGTTATTATCACCGATGGCGGTGATCGTTTTCCTCAGATATTCCCCGAATCCTTGAGACAATCTTATCAACCACCCGTGGAACGGATTCCGCGATCGAAAGGTCATCATCGCGACTGGATAGATGCCATCAAAAACGGAGGGCAATCCAGTGCCAATCTTGATTATGGAAGTCGGCTTACCGAATTAACCCTCCTGGGGGTAATGTCTCTTCGCCTGAATGGTGCTCGGATACATTGGGATGCCAAAAACATGAAAGTCAATGGACTACCGGAAGCAGAATCAATCGTTAAGGAGCCATCCAATGAAGAATGGGATATTTCCAAGATTATGTAAATGGAACTACAGAGATCTATGCCAAAATCATTTACTGAAAAAATGAAGAAAGCTGCGAACTTACTCCCCTAGTTGAATTTGGATTTGTTGTAGTGATGGGTTAGAGGTACAGTGGATATCTTAATGAAATATTACTTATATTAGTTACATATAATATAGCTATCAGGTAACTCGTTACTATATCCGTACATTGTACCCAATAAAAATTATGAGAATGTTAATGAATAAAATTAAAACACTAACATTCTCAATTTTGTTTATAGTGATGGTCACCGGTTGTAATACAAAAGACAAGAACAAAGAGTCGATTAAAGGCACACAAAAGGTACCTTCTCAAAATTTCGTTTCAGCCGTAATTGATTCTATTAATTCAGAAATAAATAATGGAGATTATGGATTAATTGACCGTTTTATGGTAATACAAAATGACGAGCTATTGGCAGATTTTAAATATGTGCAGGACTATAAAACCATTGCTCAAAAATATGACACAACCAATCAACAATACAATTTTAACAGTACTGATTGGCATCCATACTACAAGAAAAGTGAATTGCACACACTTCAGTCTGTTACCAAAAGTATTACGTCAATCCTTTTTGGTCTTGCGCTGGATTTGAATGAGGATTATAATGTTGGCAACAAAGCACTGCCTTTGTTGAATGGTTTTGACATTGACTTTCAGGATAAACGAAAGCAAAATATATCCATTGAAGATTTATTAACTATGAGAAGTGGATTACAATGGAATGAAGAGACCGATCATAATGACAATACAAATGACTGTTTTTTACTGGAGTCAAGTGACAACTGGATAGAATATGTATTGAGCAAACCTATGGATACAATACCAGGAACAAGATTCGTGTATAATGGCGGTGGAACTGTGCTTTTAGGTAAAATAATTAGAACTATTACAGGCAAACGAATTGACGAATGGGCAGAAGAAAAATTATTTGAGCCACTCGGCATTACAGAATACTATTGGAAAGAAACTCCTGATGGAGAAATTGATACAGAGGGTGGTTTATATCTAAAGGCAGAAGACTTGGCTAAAATTGGTTCATTGTTTCTGAATAATGGGAAATGGGACAATAAGCAAATTGTATCTGAAAGTTGGGTTACAACATCCACCAGCCCTATTATCAAAGACGTAAAACCTGAATGGCGAAGTGATATGGGATATGGCTATCAATGGTGGATCCCGGAATATACTAATAATGGCAAAACCAGTATTTATGCGGGCAACGGATATGGAGGACAGTATTTAATGATGGCACCAGAATATAATTTAATAATCGTCTTTAATGGTTGGAATATTAATGATGAGCCTGAAAAATCAACTTGGAGAGTTTTACAAGACAGAATAATTCCGGCACTTATGCATAAATAACTGGGTATAACAAAAGTAACCGTTGCACAAGCCCATAAATTTACGAGAACCGAACTCTTTAAGCCCTTTTCAGGGCTTTCTTATTTTGTCTATAGGCTTCCCCAAAAATCAGACAGTTTAATATTCATAAAATTGCACATACCTAAAAGCATATCTCAAAAAACTGACTTAAAATGATACGCATGGCGCTCCTACAAAATAACCAAATTTGCTGTTTTCACAACACCAAATCTCCAATTCCCTCGCTTTCAATTGTTAATAACTCCATTTTCTCCCTAAAAACACCAATTTGACCAATATAACATTTGGTCCCATTTGATGTTTTATGATATCAAATAAAATTAGATGAAAATTCCTTTACTATCAATTGGCACCATATAATACATGGTACTGTAAACCAAATAGTTGTGGATAACTATTGGTGTTTCTCATCGCTTTCAGCCCACCTATTTTCTACTTTTATTTTAACAAACCTATAGAAGATAAACAAAAGCGCTTTTGTTCATTTCTTAATCTTAAAAGAGAAACAAATGGACACTATTTTAATTTTTGATCGCTTAGATCGCTTGGAAAAACTGTTAACTGCCCATAAAGAGGTGTTGACTTTTGAGGAAACCTGTGACTACACCGGAATATCGAGAAGCTATCTTTACAAACTGACTTCCTCCGGGACGATCCCCCACTCCAAGCCCAATGGAAAAATGATTTTCTTTGAAAAAAGGAAACTGAACAATTGGCTATTACAGAACAGTAGAAAATCTAAAGCCGATATCGAGAACGAGGCCCTGAGACATACTCTCAAAAATAGACGGCCATGATAGTCGGTGACCATGAAGGTCAACTTTACAAGGTAAAGGATGCCAAGAAAAAGACCATCTAGGATTATACCATTGAATACTTGGAAGGGAAGTACGATATCATGTACAATGAGATATCCCATGATTTCCAGATATCGTTCAAGAAACGAGCTGAATGGTCCTATCTAAATCTCAATTCCCTGATCATTGAACTTGCCAAAGCAGGTGTCGATATCAGTACCGGGAAACTGGAAATCCTGATCCGGTCGGAACTCATTCCTAAATACAATCCAATCAAGGCCTATTTCCAATCCCTTCCCAAATGGGACGGGGAAGACCACATTCAAAAACTGGCGTCCTACGTCCCTACCTATGATGATGAGGCTTTCCTTTACCATTTAAAAAAATGGTTGGTACGTGCCATAAAATGTGCACTGGAACCAGGCTACTTCAATAAACAGGCCTTGATCATCAGCCATAAGGGACAAAGCTCGGGGAAATCTACCTGGTGCCGGTTTATCTGCCCTCAGGAACTGGCAGATTATATGGCGGAGGACATCAGTAATGATAAGGATGCTAGGATCCAATTGTGCCGGAACTTCCTCTACAACTTGGACGAGCTGGCCGTGCTGACCAAAAAGGATGTGAATGCCCTGAAAGCGTTCTTTTCCAAAACCTTTATCAACGAACGTCTGCCCTATGACCGAAAGAATACTACCCTACCCAGAATCTGTTCTTTTTTGGGATCCACCAATATGTCGTCCTTTCTAAACGGTGAGACTGGATCCGTACGCTGGTTGTGCTTTGAGCTAATGGATAAAATAGATTTCTCCTACTCCAAGTAAGTGGAGATCAAGAACGTCTGGATACAGGCCTACCACCTCGCCTATTCTGATCCAGGCTTCAATCCAGAACTCACGCTAACGGATATTATGGAGAACGAAGAACGGAATAAAAAATATACCAAATTGACCACCGAGGAGGAACTGGTTTCCAAATATTTTGAAAAATCGAATGATATCAACGACTTCGTAACCGCCTCAGATGTATTGGTCAAGCTGAGTAGCTTAAACGTAAGACTGAACCAGATAAACCTTGAACGCGCCTTATCGGGGTTCAACTTCCAACGGGTGAAACATCCCAAACGCCAAGTGTATGGGTATCTGGCCAAATCGGTGTTTGCCAAGAGTCCCTGGGAAGTTGAGTCTTAGAAAAGTGAAATTGCACCTACCTACTTACCTAATGGACCATGACCGCCCTAACTGCGGGAACTACCATAGGTAAGATGCATTAACCCCAAGTTACCTAGGTATTACCTATCCTACCTATTAGGGTAAGATCAAAAAATAACCCACCTAAGCGCTCAACCCTTATAAACAGGGACTTAGGTAAGAAGGTAAGAGAAAAACGAAAAAAAGAATTAACTGATGAAATAAGAAAGAACCAAGCCATATTTCGGTTAAGAAATGTTGCCTTATGGAAATGTGACGGAGGAAACCGAACAAATGAAATGCGATTAAAATTACATTCGAATGAGATAATTACAACGAAAAAAGCTTATTATATTGGGTTGATGAAACTATGAACTTCAAAATACCAATATGAAAATTAAACAATTTGAATATGGACCTTTGTCTCATTACTCCTATGCCATCATCAGCAAGGGGCAAATGGTTATTATTGACCCTCAACGCAACCCCGAGGCCTATTATGAATTTGCCACAGCAAACAACGCAAAGATTATAGCAGTAATTGAAACACATTCACATGCGGATTTTGTAAGCTCACATTTGCAAATACATAAAGAAACTGGGGCTACCATTTATAACAGTAAGAAATTAGGTGCCATGTATCCTCATACCAACTTCGACGAAGGGGATGTAATACCACTAGGGAACATTAATTTCACGGCCTTAAATACGCCTGGGCATTCTCCAGACAGCATTACTGTTGTGGCCAAAGAGGGCGATAAAACCGTGCTTTTTACAGGCGATACACTTTTTGTAGGAGATGTTGGCAGACCAGATTTGAGAGAAGACGGTGTAAATAAAAAACAGAAACAACAAGAACTTGCAGAAGCGATGTTTGATAGCATACACACCAAATTCCACGACCTACCCGATGATGCCATCGTGTACCCTGCGCATGGGGCAGGCTCGCTTTGCGGTAAAAGTATGGGTGACGCCAGTAGTAGTACTTTGGGAGATGAACGTAAACAGAATTGGGCCTTTATAACCACTTCCAAAAAGGAATTTGTGAAAGAATTATTGGACAGTCAACCTTTCATTCCCTCGTATTTTGGGTACAATGTTGATGTGAATAAAAAAGGAACCGAAACCATTCGTAAAGCCATAGCGAAAGTGGCATTTAAAATGAATAGCAACGTACGCGGACTTATCGTTGATATACGTGAGGAAAGCGAATTTAAAAAAGGACACCTCAAAGGTAGTATCAATATACAAGCTGCATCAGAAACCGCCAAATTTGAAACATGGTTAGGTGCTATCATTAAACCTGAAGAAAAATTCAGCATGGTCATTGACCATCCAAAAGATTTGGAAACAATTTTAGAACGTGTTGCCAAAATTGGTTATGAAAACCAACTTCAAAAAGTTGTGACGCTACCAAGCATTAAGCTAAAAGAAACAAGTCCGTTGGATATTAAGGACTTTAAAAAAAATCCAAAAGATTATACCATTATAGATGTCCGCAACACAAGCGAGGTGGAAGAGGGCAAAGTATTTGAAAGCGCCCTTTCAATGCCCTTAAATACATTGCGAGACAGTGTCAATAAAATTCCGACCAACAAGCCCATTGTAGTGCATTGTGCTGGTGGTTACAGAAGTGCGGCAGGAAGCAGTATTATCGAAAAGAACTTAAATAGCACCAAAGTTTATGATTTGGGCGAAAAAGTAAATGATTTTAAATAGTTATAAACTTATATAAATTTCTATTATGAATGTTATTTATGAACCTTGGCCATGGTATGTAGGAGGGCCATTAATTGCATTAGTTATGTTCCTATTATTGTTCGCCGGCAAACAATTTGGAATGTCTTCTAATTTACGTACGGCGTGTGCAGCAATGGGTGCAGAGAAAGTGGCAGATTATTTTAATTATGATTGGAAGTCCAAACGCTGGAATTTAATAGTTGTAGTAGGCGCAACCCTTGGAGGTTTTATCGCTTCAAATTATATGGGTAATTCTAGTGTGGTAATTAATCCGGAAGTAACCCAACAACTTGCTACCGATTATCAAATTACAAGTGCGGGTGAATATTATTTGCCTCCAGAGATTTTTTCACTTGAGGCGTTGGGCGACCCAATTAATATTGCCATTCTTCTATTGGGGGGGGATATTGGTAGGTTTTGGTGCGAGATATGCAGGTGGTTGTACATCAGGTCACGGCATATCTGGCATGAGTAATTTACAATTACCTTCATTAATTGCTGTCATAGGCTTCTTTATTGGTGGTATTATCATGGTACATTTAATATACCCTCTAATTTTTGCATAACATGAAATATATAACGTATTTGTTAATCGGCATTTTATTCGGAATTACAATGTACAAGTCCGAAGCTGCATCTTGGTTCCGTATTTATGAAATGTTTCAATTTGGTTCATTTCATATGTATGGACTCATGGGGTCTGCAGTGTTACTTGGTATACTTGGGATACAAGTCATCAAACAAAAAAATATAAAACCACTCGACGGGGATAAAATGAGTTTAGAGCCCAAAGAAAAAAGTGTCACTCGCTATTTGGTAGGTGGTATCGTATTTGGATTGGGTTGGGCTCTAGCTGGTGTATGTCCAGGACCCATGTATGTTCTGGCTGGAGCAGGTTATGTTTCAATATTGCTCGTTATTCTTGGTGCTTTAATTGGAACTCTTATTTATGGAGTTTTAAAAACGAAATTGCCTCATTAAACTACAATAAGAGTGTCAGTATATTTAGGGTTGGTTTAGATCATTTCCGCTTGTAGACTACATTAAACCAACCTAAAAACGTATTGATTATTTGGATTAAATTCCTTGTTTGTTTGTAAAAAATCCTTCATTGCTTCGATGGCTTTTTTATTATGTTCTTTTCGGTTTTTGCCATATTTTATTGGCACACCTTGCATGGTAACAAAACTTACCAGATAGGTGTTTTTAGGGTCTATATGTTTTCCTTCAAAAAATAATTCCTGAATGCGATGCCCTGTTGGATTTTCGATGCGCATATTCACCTGAATTCCCAAACAGCGTTTTACATAGCCTCCCATTTGTCCAAAAGGGTCGCTACAAAATGTGCGTTCAAGGTTTTCTTCTAGCATTTGCTCGATTTCTGCTCCAGTTAATTCTACAGTAGAAACCGGTGGATTCATTGGAGCAATGTTATACAAATCATTTTCAGTAATAGGTCCTTTAGCAATTGGGGCTCCATAGCGCCATCCATTAGAAAAGGCAATCTCGGTATTGGTGCTTTGGGCTATGGCTCTTAAAAGCAGCTCATCCATAGTGGAATTTAGAGTAGTATATCTATGTAACGTTTGGCTGGTGCCTCCCACTATGTTTTCATTAATATTTTTAAATGGTTTGATAGCTTCTTTCACCAATTGTGCCACCTTCTCGTCTTTGGGAATAGAGGCATCAACTTTTATCAACTCGTAATTGATATGTTTAATTTTTTTGTTTTCCAATTCTAAACTGAAGTTTCCAACAAAGGTTCCATGGCAACCACATTGCACAATCTGTGCGCCATTCACCTCAATTGGCTTATAGATTCGGTTATGAGTGTGAGCACTCAAGCAAATATCCACGCCCTTGATTTCTTTCAGAAGTTCAAAATCCTGTGGAAATCCATTATGGGAAAGTAGCAGAATGATATCAGCACCTTTGGCCTTCAATTGCTCGATATATTTTGGCACTTCCTCTTTTCCAGTTGTAAATTTTAAGCCCTCGGACATTTTTTTCGGCATGACCTTATCCACAATCATTGCACAAATGCCGATGACTCCAATTTTTATACCTCCTTGCTCCAACATTAAAGAGGATTCTAAAAAATGTGAACCATCATCATGATAAACATTGCAGCCCAATACAGGAAATTCAAGTTGTTTCTCAAGTTGTTGTAGATGATTAGGGCCGTATGCAAAATCCCAATGCCCCACCAAAGCATCAATTTTTAAAGCATTTAAAATAGGGATTAGCGCTTCACCTTTCGAATCTACAAGCGGTTTTGTGCCGTGGAGTGTGTCGCCACCGTCAAACAAGAGGGTGTTTGGGTTTTCTTTTCGAATCTTTTCTACGATGCCTGCAATATGGGCATAGCCACCAGCAATTTCCACAACTTCACCAGTATCATCATAAAATATTTCGGCGTGTGGTTCCAAATAACCGTGCACATCGTTGATAAATAGAACATTTAATTTCATACCGACTTGTTTTTTATAAGTTCAACATAATGACCCCATAAATTATTCATTTTAGCAGCGTACTTATACCTCACTTCAATTATAATTTGATACAATCCGTACATTAGGATTTGAATATGCTAGAAATTCAAATCTTATTTTTGTCAATTGATAAGCTTATTAAATATTTAGATTGGAACAGTCACCATTTCGGCCCTATAACGATCTTTTTTCGCCAGTCACTTGGCGGGATTTTTGGATATATGGTTGCGGTGCATTGGGAGACTTTGGATGTCATGATATGGATGCCCCTTTTTGGGCCTTCGATCTATCGATCCCGTCTGAGATTCAGATTTACCCTGCCGGACAAAGTAATAATGAAATTGCTCCTTATGGAGAGGCCGGCACTTATCATTTTCCTGAAAGGAAGGGCCACTGAGCTCAGTGGGAATATCGCTATAAAACTGGCTAAAACAGTCATCAAACAAGCGATTCAAAAAAGTGTAGGAATGGAAATAGGATATTAATATTTAAACCAAAATACTATGGCAAAGCTGGACGAAATCATGGAATTATTGGTCGATGAACTGGAAGGACTAAAACAGATGTTGGTACAATTGAAAACACTGACCAAGGAACTGACCAGTTCCGAGACCGTACAGGATATATCCCGAATACGGTACAAACAGGAGGAACTCAATAAAACACAGGACAATCGCTTCCGAGAGCAAAATACGGGGCTTAGTGAAGTAAAACAGGAAATAAAAACGGCACTCCTAATTCCGAAATGGTTCCTAATTATGATACTGGCGATTCCAATACTTTCCATTTCCACATTGGGCTATCTAGGCTATCAGGTTAGACAGTTCGAGGAAGAAAAGGAAGTAGCCTTCCAGGAGGGAAGAGCAGCTATTTCAAAACAATTTAATACGTATTTCCGTGAACACCCAGAAGTCTACAAGGGATTTCTGATTTGGACGGAAAAAGAGAAAGAGACAAATCCAAAGTAGGTTGCGCCCTATCCGATTTTGCTCTACGCCTGCCTGACGGCAAGGTAGGCTTATCTGCCTGAACACTACAAAAACAGCATTGGATCCAGGCGCAAAGTTTTGGGGTAAGATTTGGGGCATGAACAGAAAGTCAGCCTAAAGAATTTTTCACAAATAACCTCAGTAACCTAATAGGCTTCCTTAAATGTATTTTTTCTTTTCTGGAGTCGGCCGTTCTATATTGATATTTAATAATGGCTTCCCACCTAGTCACTGTTTTATAAAAATCTATATAGGTGAGCTCTAACCCTTTTAGGCAACTTATCTATCTTGTCCTCAATATTTTCAGAGGTTTACAATAAAAACTGGTTATCCATAAGCATTCAAAATGTCCAGTTTTCTAACTAATAAACTGGACATTTTGTAATAAAACCTATTACCATATTTCAATTATTCTACTTACTAGTTAACGCTCAACATTAACAATTTCGCTATTTATATTAGTACAAAATGAAAAAGGCTAATAGGTCAAGTTTTTGATAATCCATTCCATGTGATTTTGGAAACTTTAGATACTGAAGAAGCGACTTACATTTGGCATTTCGAAAAAAAGACCTCACCCTTAAAGGAACATCTAGCTTCTGTTGATTCGGCATTGAATACAATTAGAAATCAGGGCAGGCAGTTTTATTTGGAATCTCAACCCGTAAACTTTAGCCGAATTATACACGATTATTCTAATGATAGTAAGGGTTTTATTCAATGGAGGGATGCGTTAGAAGAAAAACTTTACTAAAGCCTATTTGGACAAATTGTATATTTTGAGATGGATTATAAATCTAACCTTTTACCCATACGTCAAGGCACCCTTTTTCTAGGAAGAACCGACAGGGCATTTCCAATAGCAAAAATCCAAATAAAATTATAAATAAAATAATTGCAAGATGTCTTAATAATTATTAATTTGCATCAATTATAATAATATTGGTGCATTATGGGGGTAATTAGAAAATCAATAACTTTTACAGAGCAACAGGATGAATGGATTAAGAAGCAGATTGAAAAGGGCGACTTCACCAACGATAGTGAATATATAAGACATTTGGTCAGAACCCATCAGTCCACTCAACAAGACCTAATCGCACTTGAAATGGCGCTTGATGAGGGCTTAGCAAGTGGTGTAAGCGATAAAAGTGTCGATGATATCTGGAAGGATGCCGAATTGAAATATGCCAAAAAGAATGGCTAAATACCTTCTTAGTAAAAGTGCAGAATCTGACCTTGAAAAAATTGCGGAATATACCATTGAAAATTTTGGAATTAACCAAGCTCGTGTTTATAAGAATGGTCTTATTACCTGTTTTCAAGAATTGACCGACAGGCCAGAAATGGGAAGGTTCTACCTGCATGGGAATGAAACCTTGCTACTTCGATACCGGTATAAATCGCATGTAATCTTTTATAACAGGATTAATAATGGAATTTTCATAATCCGCGTTTTAGGCGAAAGAATGGATTTTATCAGACATTTATAAAATTCAATCAAACGATAGAACTCTATATCTCTCCTCCTACCCTCTACTCAAACTATAGAGGTCTCTTAAAGAAGTTTAATATATTATTAAACCTTATCGTTACAGGTTATCAAATTTGGTTTGTATACGCTATCAAGTGCGACAATTCGAGGAAGAAAAAGAAGTAGCCTTCCAGGAGGGAAAAGCAGCTGTTTCTACAGAGCTGAATGATTTTTCAAGGAACACCCAGAAGTTTACAAGGGATTTCTTATATGGACGGAAAAAGAGAAAGAGCCAAATCCAAAGTAGGTGCGCCCAATACTATTTTTGCTATACACCTAAAGGACCGCAAGGCAGGCCCGCCTGAACGGAACGGGCAGGCTTATCTGCCCGAATACTACAAAAATCGGACAGGATCCAAGCGCAAAGTTCTTGGGTAAGATTTGGGTATGAAATTTTAATACAATCTAGTGAATTTCATATTTTGTAATTATATTCCGAATTACAAAATTTATAATTACTTTTGTGTCATATAATATACTATGCGGATCATAACCTACAAACGGATAAAAGAATTTTCGGAAAAACACGCTGATGCCGAAAATCCTTTAAACTTTTGGTACCATACAGTAATATCGAAAGAATGGGATAGTTTTAATGATGTTAAGCTAACTTTCAATAGTGTAGATTATGTAGGCAACCATCGCTTCGTATTCAACATCAAAGGGAATACTTATCGACTAGTAGCAATCATTTCGTTCAACTCCAATAAGGTGTATATACGATTTATTGGAACGCATTCGGAATATGATAAAATCAAGGATATTAAAAACATCTAACTATGATACGTACTGAAAAAGAATATAACACCATTATAGAAAGAATAGAAACGCTTTTACAAGATGCCGACAACATTGAAAACAAAGAAGCTAAAGGTTTTATTGAGTTAAACCTATTGTCCGATCTTGTGGCAGATTATGAAGAACGAACGTATCCGGTTAAAAAGCCCTTACTTGTCGAGGCCATTAAATTACGGATGGCGGAAATGGGCATGAACCAAAAACGCTTATCCGAACTTTTAGGCGTAAGCACATCAAGGGTGAGCGAATATTTGACTGGTAAAAGCGAACCACCTTTAAAAGTTGCAAGAGAAATTAGCGTAAAGCTGGGGATTGATGCCTCTATCGTATTGGGAGTTTGATTTATTCAGCACCATTTAGAACTAGATTCGAATATTACAGCTTTAATGTAGCTTTGCCTTTTTTAAATTCAATTCATAATCCAGATTCTGCAAATCGCGAGTAGCCGTAGCTTTGGAGGTTTTGGCGATGAACCTATATTTTTTGGCCTTCATCCCCCCTCCCTTAAATCCTTTTATGCCGTTGTCAACCATTTTCGCCTGACATTTATCTGGAACACTACAAAAATCGGACAAAATCCAGGAGAAAAGATCTTGGGTAAGATTCGGGGAATTAAGATAGAAAATAACATTAATTGGAAATAAATATCCATAAATGTAATTTACATAGTATCTTTACGTTTAAATTGAACATTATATCAAGTGCACGTTATTTTATTTAAAAAACTAAGAGAGTATTTTTCGAAAGAAACCAATGCTAAAGTAGCTCTGCAAGATTGGTATAAAAAGACAAACAAGGCTGAATGGGATAGTTTTGCCGATTTAAAGAACACGTTCAATTCAGCTGATAGTGTGGGAAACGGGAGGTTCGTTTTTAACGTCAAGGGAAACCATTACCGAGTTGTTGCCATAGTACGATTTAAGTTCAAGAAAGTATTGATACGATGGGTTGGCAATCACCGGGATTACGACAAAATAAAGAATATAGATAAGTTATAAAGAAATGGGGAAATTAATTACACACGAAGCATATGTAAAAGCAAATCTTCGCTTAGAAGAGTTGATAGATGTTGTGGATGATAATATGTCAGCAGATAACCCTTTAGCAAAAGAGTTTTTGGAGATTACTGATATTATCGAACAATACGAAGAAATCCATTTTCCCATCGGCTTGCCTACCTTACAGGAAATGATTGAACTACGTATGTTTGAAATGGGACTTAAAAGAAAAGATTTAGCAACTCTATTAGGTACAAGCGCCTCCAGAATAAGTGACTACTTAAACGGCAAAAGAGAGATTACTTTGAACGTTGCCAAAGCCTTGCATCAAAAATTAAATATTGATAGTGATATAATACTTCAATAAATTCAATTTTAACAGAGTAGAGTAGATAGTTGAAGTAAAATCCTGCTGTTTGCAAAGAATTTCTTATTTGTACAGAAAAAGGAAATAAAACCAAATCCAAAGTAGGCCCTAACTGATTTTGCTATACACCTGTCTGACGACCAGGTAGGTTTTTTATCAAAGTGCTAAAGCAGCCATGCCTGTTTAAAACATTTTTAAATTTAGCTCATAATGCACTCCCCGTCCAGCACCCATTGGGAGTAAACATTGTTTTTTAACCAGATCCTGCAAATCTCGGGTGGCAGTTGCCTTGGATGTTTTGGCTATGGATATATATTTCTTAGCCGTCATTCCCCCTTTAAATCCTTCGATGCCAAAGGCAAGCATTTTCATAATTACCTTTAATTGACGATCGTTTAATTTCGATTTATATTTAACTAGAAACTTGGCCTTTTCCAGGGTGAACCTTATAATGGTCTTGGCCTGTTTTTGAGCATTCAAAATAGTTTGAGAGAAATAACTGATCCACTCAGTAATATCTAATGTTCTTTGGGCCTGCTTAAGAGCATCGTAATAGGCCGTTTTGTCTTTCTCTATGGAGGTGGAGATACTCAGAATCAGTGGTCGCCCTAATGATTCCGAGAGACATTTCTCAGCAATAGCCCTACCTATGCGACCATTGCCGTCTTCAAACGGGTGTATCGACTCAAAGTACAAATGTGCCATAGCTGTTTTGATTAAGCTCTCTTTGATGTTGTTGGAGTCTACACTATAAGCGTTGTACCAATTGACAAACTGAGTCATTTCTTTTTTAAGTAGTTCTGAGGGAGGAGCTTCGTAATGAACAACCTCCCTCCCAATACTACCCGAAATAATAACCATAGGTTCCGTTCCAATTCTATAGGTTCCTACTTTTATAGTACGAGCGTTTGAAAATAAAGTCTGGTGCCAGTTTATAATTAGGTTTTCTGATAACTCCGTAGCATAGTTTTCACGAACCTCAACCATCAGCTCAGCAATACCTTTAGCCTTAATATCTCTGATGTTGGATGATATAGCATGAATCCCCAAACGGTTTTGGATGGAGGACATAACGTCCTGTCGACTATGAAACTCCCCTTCTATTTCCGAGGTTTTTATGGCTTCATTGATCATAAATTGAAGAATGGCTTCTTGTTGTTCTTCTTTGGTTAAACCATCAATCAAACCTTTAACTTCACCAGTTTCCATAGCAAATTCTAATACGAGTTCATCAATTATTGATGCATCATATGTAAAATTAGGCCAGTTTTTATGTTGCCAATTGTATTGCATGAGCCAATCTAAAGTTGTTATCGGCTCAAATATAGCGAAAAAATGAGCCGATTAATAGTTCTAATCGGCTCAAGTCATTTTATTCTATTGAATTCAAAAAGTTATTTATATATTGGAGGCGAAATTACAGGATTGGGGCACAGCACTTTATCTACAACTTCTTCCTTTTCACCCAATGCTAATTTCCGTGGACTTTCCGCGACTTATTCTACCTCAATTCTTAATAACATCAATAAACACAAGTATCTAGTATTTCTGTATCGGGAAATAGATACGTATTCTATTTTCGAAAATACATGTAATTTTTTATTTAACAATCCTATGAATGAAATGGAATTAATCAATATTTTTTTTCAAAAAATGGAGACGAAAAATCATTACATTTAGTAAAATAAAATTTATTAAAGTAATAAACTCCACTAGTGCGAGCCTGTCTGCCGTCAGGCAGGCCTATGCCGGCTAGGCAGGCGTCAAGCTCGTGCTATTCAATACTTACCCAAGCCTGGTTTTACAATGTGACAGTCCTAGCCAGAACTGGTATATAGGGGTTCATGATCCTATCAGAAAATTATGCTGATATCAATACGGTCTCAAAACGTCTTGGACACATTGAAATTTGATCAATACCAAAATCATAGATAAAAATGAAATAAGCTGCAAACTTACTTCCCAAGTTGAAACTGGATTTGTTGTACCAATGGCATTAACACACATTGGAGATCCTAGCGAAATAAAACTTATCTTAGTTACTAATAAAATGAGGAATTAGTAAAATGTTATTATATCTGTAGGGTTCTTGTGTATTTGAAAAATAATAGCTTATGAAAGAAAGATTAATTTTAATTTCAGATTTGTGGGGAAGAAAAAAAATCAGAATGGTTAATTAATTACACTCGAATTTTAGAAGCAAAATTTGACATAAAGTTTTACGATAGTTGCAAACCTGGAAAAATAGACAAATCAGATTATAGTCAAGACAATTTACACAGACAATTTATTAATGGTGGGATTGAAATAGCGGTAGACAAACTACTTGAGCTTGAAAAAAACAAGGTCAATATTCTAGCTTTTAGCATTGGCGGCACAATTGCTTGGAATTTTGGAATTAAAAGTAATTATATTAATTCATTAGTCTGTGTATCATCAACAAGACTTAGAAATGAAACTGAAAGACCTAAAGGAAATTTAGTACTTTACTTTGGGGAAAACGATGACCATAAACCTACGGTATACTACCTACTTTTGAAAATCCTCTCACACCCAAATGCGTGGCAGGACAGATTTTCTATTCGGTTTTTATTTGTTTAGTTTCGTACTAAATAACGCTACTAATCTTAGAAAACCGTTATCTCTTATAAACACAAATGAGATCTAAATGAAATTTATTCAGGCACAAGAAGACATGCGTAAATCCTACTTTGGAGGTGGTCCAGGAGCTTTAGCATCAGGACTGGTATGGCTAACAGCCGGAATTACTGCATTAGTTAGCACACAGCAAATTAGTGTGTTACTTTTCTTTTTTGGAGGTATGCTAATTCATCCCATGGGGATAATGCTATCCAAGCTCTTAAAACGCTCTGGAAAACATATAAAAGGAAACCCATTGTCATATCTAGCATTGGAAAGTACTTTTTTGTTATTTATTGGCCTATTTATAGCTTATTTAGTATTACAGATTAGGCCCAATTACTTTTTTTCAATTATGATATTAATTATTGGGGCACGATACTTAGTGTTTTCTACAATTTATGGAATGCGCATATACTGGGTTTTTGGTGCAACACTAATAATATCTGGATTTATCGGCATCTTATTTAATACACCGTTTCATTTGATTGCCTTAATTGGTGGAATAATAGAAATTCTATTTTCATTCATTATTCTATATTTAGAGAAAAGGAATTTGAAAATTCCAAATGAATAGAGAAAAAATTCAAGACAAAACAAAGACGTATAAACAATCTAGGCTACGGGCTTAATCGCAAGAATTACGTGTTTTTGTGAAGAGCGTAAAATCTTTTGAATTTTGCTTTGGACAAGAAAATAATACATCAAAACCCGCACCCGCCCGAAACAGTATGGGAGGCCGTACCAAAACCAGCCCGACAAATCATTCTGGAGGGAGGCAACTACCCCACATTGTAAGCTAAAAGGCTTTAGGCTTGGCAAAAATATTTTGCTGGGAATTTGGTGGAGAATAAACAACAGTTTGCTTCCGTACGGTTGATAACTCAGGCGGTAGCAACAACCTAAAGTAAATGAGGAAAAGCAAAAAATATATTATTTCTATTGGAATAACAGCATTACTAGTTGTTGGGTATTTAATTGCAGACAATATACTTTTCAACGGAATGAAACCTAAACCAATAAACGAAAATGGGTTTCAAGCTAACTACTTTGCAAAAGAAAATACAATAAATAAAACAGCTGTAATTTTGATTGGTGGTGGACAATGGGGAGATTACTGGGCACAACAGTTCGCTAATAATGAGATGGTAGGTCTATCATTTCCCTATACAGGAAAAGAAGGTTTGCCGAGATTGCCTGAAGAAATCGAGTTAGAATACTTCGAAAACGGTATTAATTGGCTTAAAAAACAGCCAGAAGTAGACCCAAATAAAATAGTTGTTATGGGGGCATCAAGAAATGCAGAATTAGCATTAGTAATTGCTTCCACATTCCCTGAATCTATTAGCGGAGTTGCTGCCTATTCACCCAGCGCTGTTTCTTGGTCAAATACAGTTTTACCATACAATTCCAATGAATTGAAATCTAGCTGGAAATATAGAGGAATTGATATTCCATACGTGCCAATGAAAAAAATAAGCGGAAACGAATCCAATAAAATTAAATTGATAAATTACTGGATAAATGGTTTGGCGAAAACGGATTTCATGAAACAAGCAACCATCAAAGTTGAAAAAATTAATGGACCTATTATACTTTTTTCTGGAAACGATGATATGGTTTGGCCATCATCAATTATGGCAGACATGATAGAAAAGAGATTAGAAGATACTAATTTTGAGCATTCTTTTCAGAATATAAAATATGACAATGCTGGACACTTAATTTCAAATAATCCCGATGATAATTCGAGTTATAGAACTGGAATAATTAATATCAATGGAAAAGATTATGAATATGAATTTGGCGGAAATGATAACGGCGATTTTAAAGCAAAACAAGATGCCAAAATGAAATTAATGGAATTCATCAAAAAGATATAAATTAGAATATTAGGAAGTACTTAGTTGAGTAAACGGCTCCGCTCTTAACTGGAAACGCAGTGCGCCTCTTAAAATGCCAAAGCCTTCCATCAAAAATTAAATATGGATAGTGATATAATTCTGCAATAACGTCTATATCTGTGGATGATAGAATTACATAGAGTCATCAATTGGCGTTAACATATATCTTATTGAATTTAAGTTTCATCTCAATGTTTCCAAGCATTACTATTTCAGCGCCATGGGGGAGTATGGTATTTGACGATATTAACGTTACGACTTGAGAATTTTCTTTTATGGCAATGACAGATAATCCAGTTTTTGAGCCTATCCTGGATTCTGCAAGGGACTTCCCTTCAAGTGATTTTGGTATCGGAATAATAAATAAGGTGAAACCTTCACCAAGAACGGTTAGTTCTTGACCTTTGGAAATAGACAAAATAGCTTCAGAACCTAAGGTGGAGTAACTCAATACAAAATTAGCGCCTGCTTTTTGAATAATGTCAACATTGCGAGCTTCGGATATACGACTCACTATTCTTACGTCCTTGTTCAGTTGCCGACAATAGGAGGCAAGATAAATATTCATAGTGTCGTCGTGGGTAGAAAGTAATACCGAAGGAGCATCTAAAATTCCAGCTTTTTTTAATAGGTCGTAATCTGAAGCCCTTCCGTTGAATACCTTATTGCAAAAAGGGCTTATTTTCTTACAAATATCCGGATCTTGATCTATTACATTTACTAAAACACCATTTTTATGTAAAGATTCTGCAGCTGCCAATCCTACACGGCCTCCTCCAATTAACAATACAGGATTAGGGTTTACGTTGTAATCATGGAAGAGCTCATCAATGTTATGTAGTTGTTCTTTATTTCCTATAATGACTAGAACGCTATCGTCTGTTAGCTTTTCATCACCAGTTATAGCTTGCAATCTCCCTCGCTCCCAAATTCCCACAATACTGACCCCAAATTTATTTCTCAAGTCCGTTTCCCGGGTGAGCATAGAAACCAATGGTGTATTATGGATAGGCAATTCTGCGATTAATAGGTCTTCATATTGTCCTATAGGTTTAGATTTTGCATGTTGGGCGTTTATCCTGTTGGCCAGTTGTTCGCCAAGCCATTTCTTGACTGGCAACACGTGATCCGCACCGCTTAGTTGCTGTACATCTACTGACTCAATATCAGTGGCCAAGGCAACAATAGGAATAGTGGGTGCAATTCCCCGTATCGTGAGAATGATCTTGGTATTTAAAAAGTCGTCCCTATTGACCACAATCAGTTTCGCATCCTTAATATTGGCTAGGATAAAGGTTTCCTCACTATCCAATTCCCCTAATAGTACAGGAACGTGGTCATCATGATTGTTAAGCGCTTTTGCTTTTCGGTTTTCAATGACATAATATGGGATGTCTTCCTGTTTTAATCGTTCCGTAAGATCTCTCGCTATAACGTCATAAGAACATATTAAGATGTGGTCTTTTGTTCCAGCAGGAACTTTACGAGGAACCTTGTTATTCTTTTTCGACTCTAAAAGAGGTACATAAAAGTGTCTAATAAATGCAAACGGCAAAACGATCATTAACATCAAAATACCAGAAAGCAAAACTAATATACTGAAACCGCGACCAAGATCGGACGTAAAGGTTATGTCTCCAAAGCCAAGAGTGCTCATAACTGTAAGTGTCCAGTAAAATCCAGTAACCCAAGAATGATATTGCCCTTCAAACTCCATTATAAAATGAAATAGAATAGAGAAAATTACGATTACAATTCCTAGAAAGGCCAAATACTTAATTAGGATCTTGGAGTTTTTCTTAAAGTCGTTGTCGCTCATATAATACGCCAACTGACTACCGACAAATTTCATAATATGTATTATTAAAGGGGGTTATAATTTGTGCTTTCTAGATTCTTAATCAATATAATTTACTTCCTGTTCACCAGATTCATGAAAAAAATTTCAACTATACTAATTTAAAGGAGCAAAGATACTGTTTCCTTTAGACTGCAGGCAGCTGATTGTGTTAGAAGGGAGGTTATATTTATTATCGTTCATCCTTTTTAATGCGCCTTGTATACGGTTTGGTTTTAAACCGTGTATTGTGTTCCCCGAAATGTGCTCAAATGCACCCGCTACGGCACGTCTCCCTGGCTTTTCTCAGAGATAGAATAATACTACGCCTCTAGTATGTAGATAGACTCAATATCTTCGTGTTTGTGAAGTGGGAGGCTTTCACCGTACATCGCTCGTTCCTCAACGAGGAAGATAGTTCTGCCATTGAGCGCGCCATTCGCAAGAAAGTAGGTAGACGTCTCCCCCATCCAACGCAACTCACTCGCTCCGAGCTGGTATAAG
The DNA here is from genome assembly GCF_041320605.1 of Arenibacter antarcticus. Taxonomy (NCBI): domain Bacteria; kingdom Pseudomonadati; phylum Bacteroidota; class Flavobacteriia; order Flavobacteriales; family Flavobacteriaceae; genus Arenibacter; species Arenibacter antarcticus. The sequence goes on along the minus strand of NZ_CP166679.1, from coordinate 3,573,036 downwards.
TAGGCATTCCTCATTAAAAATGACGGTATTATTTGAAGCTACACCACCAAAACCGCTTCCTTTAATTGTCACTTGATTTCATGACTAGTGACGGTTAGGATACTCATTGAAACAAACAGCTTACTCAATCAAATAAGCAGAATACTCATTAGCTATTGTACATCCTAAGAAGAAGCTCTTATTTTACGAACAGTGAAGGCATTTTTGTTGCTCTATAGCAGACTCCTTTCCACATCTATAGAAAAAATGTGGAGCATTTCCCGCTGCTATTTTAAAAAAGTATAAAACGCAATTTTAAGGGATCTCTTTACCTATTGCATAAAGTTCGGAGTATTAACAATAGGAAAGATAGTACTGATATCATCACAAGGCTAAAATCAAAAACTGGAAGAAAAAAGTTGACAGTATATAAGCTTGATAACAATTCTCATGAAAGACCGTAATGAGAAATAAAACGCAAAATAAGAGGTTCAGGAATAGAATATTGTACCCATTGACTTTAATACTAAATGAGAATAATCTCATGATACCGGAAGGTTGTCAATAATTTAACAAATAATCAAAATATGAAGAAAGTCATTTTAAATCTACTCGTGCTTGGCGTGGTATGTTTCTCGAACAATGCATTATCGCAACATAGTCCCATAAATAAATCCAAGTCAGCTAACGAAAGAAATGTATCAAAAAAGGAAAAAAGCACTCGTATAGAGTTGCAGAACAAATCCACTCAAACAATTGAGGAGGTGAAATTAGACAATGCCGTTCAGACTGCTAAGGGAAGAACTGTTGAAGAGGTAAAACCTCATCCCTTATTGCCTTCTATTTCAATAATAACCACTACTCCTGACCGAGTAAATCATAAAAATGGTTTTTTAGTTCAAGGAACTTCAGGCCCCAATAAAAAGGTAGAGGTGTACAATAAAGCCCGTTGGAAGCAGAAAGGCTACAGTTATGAGAGGGCTAAAGAGTATGATCCTATAATGGTTACTGCGGATAACAACGGAAAATGGAAGGCTAAGATGGAACAACCTTATTTATCAGTACCTTCTACAGCTTACGACATTAAGTTTGAAATCTCCTCTAAACAGTTCCCTTACGACCGACTAGCCACCCTACCCTCTCCCTCTATTGTATACGGTACTATGGCACCCCCTAAAATAGAACAAACCGATGGTAGTATCCACCTTTCCTCTAATAAGGGGCCCGGTGGTCAATATCCTACAACCTATACAACTATATCTGGTAAAGGGATTCCTAATATGGATATAAAAATAAGTGTAGCTACTGAATATCAGTCTCCTATCAAAAGATATAGCAGTGGAGATGAAGATAATCTGGGAACATACCTACGTAATGGTGAGACTAAAACTACCAAAATAACAGCAAACGGAACCTGGTCTGTAAAAGTAAAGGTTCCCAATCCTCATTCTCTTAATCGGTCTTTCGGAGTTCGTAACTTTAAGCTAGTGATAAAAGCGACTCAGTCGGCCTCTTCCAGTGATGTTTCCGAGGAAGCGGAAAAAAAGTTTAGCATCTAATTATTTAAACCAAACCGATTAAATGGCTATAAGTAAAATGTTAGTTACCAACTAAATAGGGAATTACCAGCAACTTCCTTATAGCCATTCGTTACCTACAATACCAAAAAAAAAATACCGGAAATTAACCGTACAGATATTTTATGTGTAAGGTTTTTACGCGTTGTTGTACATTGAATTTATAATTATGGCAACTAAAGCATTTAACCAACAAAATTCAAGATGTGATACACGCTTATCTAAAGAACAAAAAGTTATTTTTTGAACGAGCTGCATGTCTAGGTGGATACAGAGGTTTAACTGATTCTGCCGTATTAACGGTTCAAGAAAAGGCTAAAAAAATAATCGCAGAAATAGAACAGATCCTTGTTTCAAAAAAGGATAGTGAAATATTATTGGATGCAATCACCAATCCGCCTAAAGCAAATAAAAACCATATGAAGGCTGCAAGTGAAAACCAAGCTCTCTTATCTAAGAACGAATTGACTAAAAACTTAGATTCTAATCATTAAAAAAGAGAATTTTATTATGGAAAAGATATGGGTGACAATTAGTTGCATAAACAAGCTAGTCTAGACATTAAAAGTACCCTATTTGCCTGTTTCATTTTAAAAGACCTAAAAACGGATCTATTAAAAGGCTACAACACTCTGACCACTAATAGTTTAGCCCAAACTTGAATTCCTGCTGTATTTCAAAAAAATTCCCAATTCATATAAAAAAATACCGATACCCTACTCGGTCGAGTGGCAATAGAGAATGGATTTCAAAAACAGGGAATTGGAAAACTAGTGTTAATAGATGCTTTAAAAAGAAGTTACGAGATGTCTAAAAGCATTGTTTGAATAGTAGAACTGTGAGTAACAATAGCAAAAAGGGTAGAAAATCCCTAATCCAAAGACTTGGACCTGTTTACCAATTCCGCCATATTCCTTAAAAGCACAAACCTTTCCTAGTTTGTTAAGTCTTATTTAATTATAAGTTATATTTTGGTGTTTGCTATCATTTTGAGCCAACTCAATAAACCAAATTAATGTACCAATGCCTAATCCTTTCTTTTTTAAATACTTATACTGCGTAATTTTTGTTTTGTTTGGATATTCGGTTTCTGCTCAATTAAGTAAAACACACTACATTCCTCCCCTAACAGATTCTGGAGGGAGTTCATCTATACCTAGAGATCATTATATCTATGTTTCAACACCAAAAACAACAGCTATAAGTTTTACTATAAAACCTGTTGGCTCAGATATTGCTAGTTATATTACAGGTACTGTATCTAACAGCACACCATATGTTTATAGCATCGGAAATGGCCGAGACACCCAACTCTTTACAAACGTAAACCAAACTAGCATCATCACCGCTAATAAGGGATATATTATAGAAGCTCAGGATGTTGTTTATATTTCTGTAAGAGTTAATGCTGGTGCTCAAGCCGGGGCTTTAGTCAGTAAAGGACAGGCAGCTTTAGGAACTACATTTAGAGTGGGAAGTTATACCAACGAAAACCCTCAAGAAAACTACCTCAATTTTGTTTCGGTTATGGCTACCGAAGATAATACCCAAATACACTTTGACGATTTACCTGCTGGACTTATTATCGAAAACTACTCTGGAACAACTCCTATAAGTGTTACTCTAAATAAAGGCGAAAGCTATACATTAGCTACAAATAGTAATAAAACTTCTGTAAATCGCGATGGCCTTATTGGGTGTTTGGTCAGTTCAGACAAGCCTATAGTCGTTAACTGTGGCTCTGCAAACGGCAGTTTTCATAACGGCACCTCTCGAGATTATGGCATCGATCAAATTGTAGACCTTTCTAAAGTAGGCTCCGACTATATATTTGTTAAGGGGAATGGCCAAAATGGATGGGAAAATGTATTACTAGTAGCTCACTCAGATAACACAACCATTAGTATCAATGGCGATGCACCAGTGACAACTATAGATGCAGGAGAATATTATTTAATTGAAGGTGAATACTATAGCAATAAAGGGAACATGTATGTCCAAACCTCTCAACCGGTATTCGCTTACCAAGGTGTTGGTGCTACTACTAGCGAAGCCAACCAAGGGATGTTTTTTGTGCCTCCCTTAAACTGTGAAACCCGTGGAAACCTAGATAACATCGCCAATATCCAAAATATTGGTAATACGATCTATACTGGTGGCGTATCTATAGTAACCAAAACTGGCGCTACCATTTCCATTAACAATAGCCCCATAACAAATTTTTCAGCTTCAGGTCCTAATGCAGTTAGTGGCAATGCCGATTATGTAACTTATAAAGTTACTGGATTAACCGGAGATGTTTCCGTACAGAGTTCTGATGAATTGTATTGTGCTTATTTTAATTACAACGGCGCTGCGACATCTGGCAGTTTTTATTCAGGATTTCCATCGGCTCCAGAAATTAATTTTGATACAAAATTTGCTGCTTTAGGAAATTGTATACCCAATATTAAACTTGAAGCTGCAAACACTCAAAATTTCGACAGTTTTAAATGGTTATTTGATGATGGTTCGGGAACTGGTTTCGTAGACCTGCAGGTAACAACGCCAGAGATTACACCTTCACTTCCTGGCAAATACAAATTAATTGGAGAAATTGCCTGTACAGGAGAGCAGCTAGAATCTATAGAAGTACCGGTAAGCATTTGTCCAGATGATATTGACAACGATGGAATTATTGATAATATTGACATAGACAATGATAATGATGGGATTCTAAATTGTATCGAATCAAAAGGAAATGTGACCATTGACATTGCAAACACAAATGCTCCTCAACTAATTTTTCAAGACAATTCAATAAGCAATTCGCTTGCTTCCGCTACATTGGTTCAAAATAATAGTTCTGGCAATAATACAGCCAATACATTATCAGGCACAAATACTGGGAACTTCACTAGCCTAGTGCAACCCGCAAGTAGTGCAGAAAGTAGCTATAACATGCTTTTTTCTGAATCTGTAAACGTAAAATTTTCTGAAGTTGAGGGCACCGTTCATACCATAACTTCTGGTGAAATTTTTATTGCAAAAATTCTACCTGCCAACAAAAACATAACGCTTATTGATGTCGATGACAGACTACTAATAGACTCAAATTTTGATGGGGTATTTGAAACAGGTATAACACAAATTTCTGGTTCTGAAATTCATTTTAAAATTAATCCAACCCCACAAGGCAACACACCTTATACATTTTTGGCCAACAAAGTAGATGGTTTTTCATTTATACACAAACTTGTAAATACTACAGACAAATCTACATTTACTGCTACTATTTCACTTACCTGCTTTTCAAAAGACACCGATATGGATGGAATTGAAGATGCCTTGGATTTAGATAGTGATAATGACGGTATTCCTGATTTTATTGAATATAGGGGAGTTTATACGCCCTTATCTGGCATAGATGCAGACGGCAATGGCTTGGATGATGTTTATGACATGAATGTGTTGCCTTTAGACTCTGATGGTGATGGCATCTACGATTTCTATGACTTAGATAGTGACAATGATGGTATTTTCGACCTAATAGAATCGGGTAGTGGTATTTCAGACACTGATTGGAATGGCATTGTAGATGGTACTTCATTTGGTTCTAATGGATGGATCGATGAGGCTGAAACAAGCCCAGATAGCAACGCAATGCGTTACACGCTCTCTGATTCAGATGGAGACGGAGTTTTTAATTATCTCGATTGGGATGCTGATGGTGATGGTTGTAGCGACGTTCTTGAAGCTGGCTTTTCGGATGCTAATGCTGATAATTTTTTAGGCGATATTCTACCAACAGTAAATGAGTTTGGTTTAGTAAATAATGCAGTCGATGGCTATACAACACCTAATGGGGAGTATTTAATCGCTGCTCCTATTACCATTTTAACACAACCTGTAGACACTGAGGTTTGTGAATTATCCAATACAATTATTTCTGTTACCAACAGCGCCATAGACACCATTCAATGGGAGCTAAGTAGTGATGGTATCAATTGGACAACAATTGTAGACGATGCAATCTATAGTGGTTCACAAACCAATGATTTAACGATATCGGCTACCCCCTTATCATTTGATACCTACCGATATCGTGCTTTTCTAAATGTATCTGGAAATAGTTGCGGACTTTATACAGACGAAATAGTACTAACCGTACTAGTATTGCCAGTTGCAAATAAAGCATCAGCCATGCTTTTATGCGATGACGATAATAATGGTAGCATGCCTTTTGATTTGATTTTACAAAACAACGCTATCAATACAACTCCCGGTATGACTATTTCATACCACACCTCTCAAACAGATGCCGATACAGGAAATAACCCCTTAATAAGTCCATACGAAAGTGGCAACACCACCATATATGCGCGTGTTGTAAATGATTTAAACACCAGCTGTTATGACACCTCTAGTTTTGACTTAGAAGTTTATAACACACCTTTCCCTTTAGACACACCCAATATACTCCCCATTCAGGAGTGTGATGATACCTCTGTTGGAACAGATAGCGATGGTTACATTATTTTTGATTTAACCCAAAGAGAAACCGAAATCCTTAACGGTCAAAATGCATCAGATTTTACGGTAACTTACTTTACAGAGGCCAGTAGGCTTCCCGAATTTCAAATTGCTAACCCTTCAGCATTTACAAACGCATCTGCATACAACCAAATCGTTTATGTAAGAGTTACAAATAACCTTTACAGCTACTGCTTTGCTGACACCTCTTTTGAAATAGAAGTATTTCCATTACCTCTGGTAAACAACCCAAATATGTACCAACAATGTGATGATCCATCAAATGACGGACAAGCGTTTTTTAATCTAGAATTAGATAACATCAAGGAAGAAATTAATCCAAATTATATAGCGGAAGGTCTATCGTTTACGTTTTACGAAAATCAGACTGAAGCAGAAACTAATGGCCTAGCAATTCCCAATCCTTCGAATTATGAAGATGCACTAGGTTTTACTCCCGAAACCGTTTGGGTACGTGTTGAAAACCCCAATAGCTGCTTTAGAGTGGTCCCCCTTACCTTGGCGGTTTCTCCATCTAGTGCAGCGTTAAATTCTTATAAGCCAAATTCTATTTACCAATGTGATGATGGCACGGATGACAGAGATGGCGTGGCCACTTTTGATATGAGCAACCTTAAAAACCACATTACCACTACTGTTTTTTCTACTTTTAATGTAACCGCTCATTTTTATGAAAGTCAGGCGGATGCTGAGTTGGAGACCAATGAAATTTTAGACATTGCGAACCACCAAAACACCAGTGCTCCTAATTCACAAGATATTTGGGTTCGGGTGAAAAGTGATCTAGGCAATAATTGTTTGGGGTTAGAAGAATTCCCTAAATTGTTAATTGTAGAAGCATTACCAATTGCTAACCCGGTAACTTTGGCTCGCCAGTGTGATTATGACATCACTGATTCTATTCTTAGTTACCCATTTAACACCTCACAATTAGAAAGCACTATTTTAAACGGACAAAATCCAGCGGAGGTCACCATTACTTATTACAACACAAACGGTTCCCCTTTATTGTATTCAGATGGCGCTGCAGTTAGCAGTCCGATAGCGCCTCAATTCTTAACTGAGAATCAAACTATAACTATCCGTGTTACTAATAATACCACAGGGGATCCTGATGGTGCATGTTATGACGAAACTACATTAGAATTTGTTGTTGATGAACAACCTATAATAACCAATACCGTTCCAAATCAAGTTTTTTGTGACGATGGAAATGATTTAACGGACGAAAACGATGGACTACATAGTTTTGATACCTCTTCATTTAAAAGCACTGTTCTTGGTACTCAAAACAATATGGAAATTTATTTTAACTATACAGATGAAAATGGCGTTTCAATTACTAATAGCTCAACCTTACCAAACCCGCTTATTTCTGGAAATCAAACCATTACTATAACAGTTATTAATCCAATAAATACAAGTTGTACGGCGACCACCCATATTGAGTTTATTGTAAATCCTTTACCTGAATTCACTATCAACGAAGAAGAGATAGTGTGTACCTCTGACCCTACATTCACGGTTATCTTGGAACCTTATCAAGTAAATCTATCAGAAAACTTTAATTATGAATGGGCCTTCCAAGACGGCACCATATTATCAAGCAATACAACCTTAGCAGTATCTACCCCTGGGGAGTATACTATTACACTTACCAACCCTAGCACCCTATGTTCAAAATCGAAAATAGTTTCGGTGAAAGCTTCTGAACTTGCTAATATTAGTTTAGATGATTTGGAAATCGATGATTTTTCTGAAAATAATAGCGTTACTATTCTAAACCCTGCTAGTTTGGGTGCTGGCACTTATGAGTTTTCACTAGAATCTAAAGACGGAAAAACAGCGTACTCGTTCCAAGAAAGTCCGATTTTTAAAAATGTTAGTCCTGGCTTATACACATTATTAGTTAAAGATGCAATTTGCGGCACTTTTCCATTAGATATTTCTGTGGTTGGTTATATAAAATTCTTCACGCCAAATGGCGATGGGATTAATGATACTTGGAACATAAAAGGTATCAGTGCTAACTTTCAAGCAAAAAGCAATATTTATATTTTTGATCGCTATGGTAAACTTGTAAAAGAACTCCATCCCTTAGAGAAAGGATGGAACGGAACCTATAGGGGGGCTGTGTTGCCAAGTGATGATTACTGGTTTAAAGTTTTATTAGAAGATGGCAGGGTTTTTACGGGGCATTTCGCTCTTAAACGTTAACTACTTTCTCATAATAAAAGCGTCTTTTATTCCGCAATGTAGTGGAATAGAATTGAGATTTAGCACATCATAAAACCAAAGTAGCAATGTTAATCACAGGTAAACAATAGAAAACAATATTAAGTACTCGCTATCTCCTTCTTAACAATTGGCAACTATATCAAAGCTTATAAATTTTGTTATTTCATCAAGAGGATTGAGAATTGACCATTTATTTCTGTCAATTAAAATTGAAATTAATACAAATAATTCACGAGAAAAGAGGCTATAAAAAAAGGAACAACAGTCTCCCATTGTTCCTTTTGCAACGTAACTAACTTCCTTACTATTTTACATTTTTTCGTATGGCCAATGGGTATCTACCCCTTGATTTCGAATAAGACTTTGAAATTTCCGTACCGCACCAGAATCTTTATAAACGTCTTGGGGACTTCTGCCAGATTCCATTAAAAATGGAATAAACATCCCTATAGCCTCACCTATACTCCATTCTACAGGGTGCAGTCTATAACATCCGTTGGTAAGATGTGTGGTACCAATATTTTTATTTACTGGAAAAATATTTTCCATACGTTGTGGAATTAGTGCTCCTAATGGAATTTGAAATGGAAGGGAAGAAAAATCGATGTAATTGTCCCCGCCACTGCTTGGATGTAAATCGATATGATAATATCCTATTCCTACACTATCTTCAAAATTTTTGGCCTGAGCTTTAGATTCTGGAACCCCTTGGATAGTTGCTCTTTGGGTTCTCCCCACATGATGTTCGGTGATACGGAATAAAGGCTTAATTCTTCTGGCTTCCCGTATATAGGGATATTTTGCAAGTCCATCATTCGTCCCCATTACGTCTGGCCTTAATCTAATTCCTGGCCAGCCTTTTCCGCCATCAGCCCTAGGTGCTTCTGTTTGGAGCCAATACAGTAGGGAAAGACTCAATTGTTTACCCCTATAAAAATGATATTTCAGTTCATTTTCACTTACATCGACCACATTTCCTAAGAAATAATCGTTCTGGGGGTAATTAACCAAGGTAATATCACCCGTTAAAAATCCGTCTTCAAAATTATCCTTGGCAAGAATTCTGCGATAAATCCATAGGTTCAAAACATCCTTCATATGATTGCCCCTAGGGTCAAAACCTAAATCCTTGGGGGACAGGGTTCGTGGATTTGAATAGTTGAGCTCTAGTAATTTTCCGGCCCACGGACTTTTCATTTCAGGCTTATAGTCGCGCCAAAACCCATATTCCTCGGGCTTATTTATAGTCCAATCCTCATCGGGCCTGTAGTCCATTGCAAAGCAGACCGTAAAGGCCTGATTATTTGTAGGGTCCGCAATTTCCGCGGCATGCAACTCCCCTGTATCGGATTTGGCTTCGGCGCCACAAACATACTCGGTTCCCGTCATGGGCAATAAATCGCCCAATTCTGTTGCGTCCGCAAAGTAAGGCGCAGTCAAATTCCTTATCTCCCCCGTGGAATGTGTTTTAACTCTTACAGATTGCACCTTGTTTCCTAGGGTAGAAGCCTCCAAAGCCACCGTTTCTTTTAACAGCACCAGTTTACCAGCACTGATATAAGGATCAAACATAGTTTCTAACACCCGTAGTGAAATTTTTGGCTCATGGCTAATTTCCGAAACACTGGCATTTCCTGGATTAAACCTTTCGTTATCCGCAAGCTCCTGTTTCAGAGGGTAGTTATTCCGATAATATTCTCTGACTTTTTTTCTAAATTCCCTATATAATGCGGTAGCACCAAAATCATTGATCCATTTATGCTCATCTGGGGGTACTCCCTGTTGCGTCAATTGTCCGCCTATCCAATCTGTTTCTTCGGTCATTATAACGGTCAGGCCATTACGAAGCGCCCCCAATGCAGTGGCACACCCTCCTGTTCCCCCACCAATGATCACTAGATCTGCTTTTAATGTCCTCCCCTCTTTATGAATACTATGAACCTTATTACTATTCGTTTTTCCATTGGATGCATAAATAGGGTTTAACACTACCAATCCGCTACCTGCGGCCAAATTGCCCAAAAAATTTCTTCTTTTCATATTTAATAAATTACAATAATAACCAGGCTACAATATATAGATCTGCTACAGTATAAACAACTAAACTGTTTCCAATAATCTACCTCCCAACTAGGGACTTATACAGTTTTTTGTTGTAACTATCCAAAATAAACTAGTTATAAACAAGCTTGTGGAAGCACTCCATTTTTATTTGAAACTATTGGCCAATTCATAGTCTTTAGGAGCAATTAATTACCAAAAAATATCATCCCGCTGTGACCCAGTTCAAGCCTATTCCTTCCACTATCATGGTTCCATAAGTGAAATAGCCTAAGATTTAAACCGCTATGGAAACTAAAAATGAGATCATGAATTAAATTTTATACTACTCTACTATTTGTCCTTTGGCAACTAGAACTCTCTTTAATGTATTATAATCCACCTCTTGAACCGTTGTATCTCCATCAATTGCCAGCACGGCGGCGGCGGCTGCCGATTGCCCCAAGATCATAAACACTGGTTCCATTCTAATAGAACCAAAAGCAATATGACTGGAGGACACGCATACCGGTACCAACAGGTTTTCGCAGTCTTCCTTTTTGGGCACCAAAGAACCATAGGAAATGGTGTAAGGACCATTGGTGCTCACCCCAATATCCCCTTCGTTCTGTACAAAGCCATCTGGTTTCACATAACGTTGAACATTGTGGGAATCCATGGTATAGGATCCTAAGCCTATTGGATTAGGGGTTGGACTTTTCTTTAAAAGTTCATTTTCGGTCATTACGAACTCTCCTATCATTCGCCGGGCCTCCCTAACATAAATCTGATGTGGCCAGTTGTCATTGTCCACAAATTCATCTTTGGCCAAACCCCATGATTGCATTTCCGACTGTATATCTTCAGGAACCCTAGGGTCGTTGGCCACAAACCATAGGAGTCCTTTTTGATAATTCTCATGTTCCTTTATAATCTCTTTCCTTCTTTCATAGGTGGCCTCCGGATAATCGTAATTCATGCCAATATTATCACTACTCAATGGACCGTGGTTATTGGTATCGGTTTTGTGGTTTGGTATGGGATCAAATTTTTCGAACCAATCCTTTCTTCCGCTTTCAAAGGACCTTGCTAATAATTCATAATTCATAGGGTCATAATCCTCTGGTTTAGGAAAGGGAATTCTATTTTCCGGATAATTGCTCATACACATCCTAAAGCAATAGGCTTGAATCTTATCGTCACCGCTGTGCCTTTCCCCAGGATGTTCTCCTGATACCCTAGGCAAAAGACCACTAGAGGGATCTCCAGGCACTACATAAGGGGAAATATCAGCTTGAAACCAATGTTTATGATGCAAAACCCCAGTCTGGACTCCATTCCATTCTTCCCCATATACTTCCTTACCTTCTCTACCTACATGATACCTTACGCCCGCCGAAGCCATAAGATCTCCTTCATAAGTGGCGTCCAAGAACATTTTTCCTGAATAGGTATTTCCTGACAAGGTGGTGATTGAGATTATCTTGCCATCCTTCATCTTTACCCCATTCTCCCTATCCAACCATTCATCCCGATCTACACGTATCCCTTCCTCAGAAATTAGATCCTCAAACACTTGTTCTGCCACATGGGGTTCAAAGATCCACATGGTCCTATTTTCACCATCCATAGCAGGGGTTCCCTGTCCCTTGTTACCATATTCCTCTTTTTTTTGCCAGATCCAGGCCTCCTCCGTATTGTAATGTTGCCAAACCCTATGGTAGAATTCACGGGCCAGCCCACCAATTACACTCTTATCCCCTGTATCGGTAAAGCCCAAACCCCCTGACGATAATCCCCCTAAATGAATATCGGGCGATACCACTATAACCGATTTCCCAGACCGCTTTGCTTCTACTGCCGCCGAAATGGCGGCAGAAGTCCCACCATATATAATGATGTCGGCTGTAGCTCCCATATTTGACTTTTCTTTGGAATCTTTACAGCCGGTTAATGCCATTAGCCCTGCTATTACTAGGATAAATGTTAAATCCAAGAACTTTTTTTTATGTGCCATTCTATTAGAATATTGAAATTCCATCCATGGAAGTTAGTTTTTTATTTTACTCTTTGGCCGTCTTTAAGGAGCTGCTCCTTTAAACTCTGGTAAGGCACATCTTGAACATTGATATTTCCATCTATGGCAAGTACTGCTGCCGTAGCTGCTGATTGTCCCAGTACCATAAATACCGGTTCCATACGGATCGATCCAAAGGCAATGTGCGTTGAGCTAACACAGATAGGAACTATAAGGTTATTACATTCCTCCTTTTTGGGCACTAAAGATCTGTAGCTAATTGGGTAGGGCTTAAACCCATGCGCCTCTACATTACCCTCGTTCTGTACATATCCATTGGCATCTACATAGCGCTGTACATGGTGGGAATCCATTCCATAAGCCGCCATACCAATAGGATCCTCAGCCACTATTAATGCCTCACAATTTTGTTGGGTCATTACATAATCACTGATCATTCTCCTAGCCTCGCGGATATAAAGCTGTTGTTGCCATCCATCGGCCCTTTCAAATTCGTCCTTTGAAGTACCCCATTTTGAAGCTTCCTCACGAACCTCCTCAGGAATTCTTGGATGGTTGGCCAAAGACCACATCAGCCCCATTTGGTAATTCCTGTGGTCCTCGATAATCTTTTCTCGTTCCGCATAAGATGCCTCTGGGTAGTCATAATTCTTGCCGATATAGTCGGTAGAAAAGCCAAACTTGTTGTTGGTATCCGTTTTTCTATTGGGCATGCTAGAGTTGATCCATGGCAACAGAGAATTACCATAACCGTACATATCTCTTATAGGCCCCTTTCTGGCCTCATAGTTACGGAACAACAGTTCATAATTGATCTCATCATAATTTGAGGGTTTCTGGAAGGGAATTCGGTTTTCCGGGTGATCTGTTAGGCACATCCTAAAACAGTAAGCTTGAATTTTATCATCACCCTCTCCTTCAAGTCCTGGTTTTTCATTAATATTTGGCAATAGGCCAGATGCTGGATCGCCTTTTTTAACATAGGGATCTACCCCAGGAAGAAAATTATGATTAAACGCATTTTTAGAAACAAATCCGGTTAAAGCTCTATTTATACTATTGGCCTGTACCCCATTTAAGGTTTCCCCATATTGGTCGTTACTTTCCCTGCCAACGGCATAGGAAACTCCGGCCGAAGCCATTAGATCGCCCTCATAAGTAGCATCTAGATACACTTTCCCTTTAAAAGACTTACCGCTTTCCATGGTAATCGACTCTATTCTGCCAGTTACTTTTTTAACCCCTGATTCCCTGTTCAACCTTTCGTTGTAAACCATTACAATTTTCTCCTTATCCATCATGGCTTTATAGACCGCAAGGGCGGCCGAAGGCTCAAAAGTCCACATGCTTGCCTCTCCTTCCTCTGTACGAGTTTGCCCGCTATCCATATATTCCGATCTCTGCTCCCATTTCCAGTTTTCCGGATTGTCGTAGTGCTTTTTGATATTTTCATAAAACTCTCTGGAAATCCCGCCAATGGCCTGTTTATTTCCAATATCGGTCTGGCCTAGACCTCCAGTGGTAAGCCCCCCTATTCTATTGGATGGCTCTATGAGTACCACGGACTTGCCCATTCTACTGCTTTGCAAGGCAGCTGCAACTCCGGCGGAAGTTCCGCCGTATATTACAATATCATACTTCTTGGTTTGACCGCTCGCGAAATGTACAATCGCGAGTAGCATAAGAAAATTTATTAATTTTTTCATCTTCTACTTAATTAGTGGTTTATTTAATTTTGGTTGGATAATTATGACTAAAACTATGTTTTCTTCCCTGATTACTAGCGTACCATCTTTACTCCATTCCTCTCCTCTATCCGTTAAATGATCGACCATTTTTTGTCTCCATCGAGCAAGGGTATTTTTATAAAAGTTTTTCACCCACTGCTAATTTCCGTGCGTTTTCCAGGATTAATTATACCTCGCCTATTATGAAGCCATCATAAAAAGTTAACAGTTTTGCTCATTGGTATTGGTCGATGGTAATCACATAGATATTGGACAACGGTTTACTTCGTTTTTTGTAAGTCATATTGGATATCCAGATCGTTAGTTCTTACCTCTTTTAATTTTGCTTTCAACCGATCTTGCATTTGCGTTCTCACTTCAGCATATTGTGGGTTGTAAGCCAAATTAGTATACTGTTTGGGATCGTACTCCATATCAAATAATTCCATCCCCGATCCAGCATCTTCATCGTATTGGATATAGGCCCATTTTTTAGTTCTAATCAAAAAGGTTTTCCCTCCCTGACTAACAGAGAACGCCATGTCTCTAACCTCAATCTCAGGATTTTCCAAGGTTTTTGCGATACTTTTTCCTTGAATATTTTTGGAATATTTTAACCCCGCCAATTCCGCCACAGTGGGATAAAGATCCAATAGTTCGGTAAAAGAATTGCAAACTGCAGGTGCCTTACCTGGCATTTTAATAATCAACGGTACTCTCACAGATTCTTCGTGCAAACTTACCTTCATCCAAAAACGATGTTCGCCCAAATGAAAACCATGGTCGGAGGTAAATATGACTATGGTATTGTCTTCCAATCCCTCCTCTTTTAAGGTGTTGAGAATTTTTCCCACTTGGGCATCCATATAAGCCACGGAGGCATAATAGCCGGCTACCGCTTTCTTTTCCTGTTCTTCCGACATTTCCCCGTTAACACTAGTCACATAATTAATACCACGGGCAGGAATATCATCCCAATCATTTTGGACTTTGGGAGGTAAAACTATTTCTGAATGAGGATAAGGTTCAAAATACGATTTTGGTGCTACAAAGGGTACATGGGGTCTCACCATACCAACCGCCAAAAAGAACGGTTCATTTTTGTGCTTCCTAATTAATTCTATTGCCTTTTCAGCAGTTTTCCCATCTGAATGCTCTAAATCACCTCCATCTGCCTTGACTATAGTCATCACATTCCCACCTTTTCTTGGTTTATCTCCAAATGGGTTATTTTGCACCAATTCTGCTTCCCCTTCCGCTTTCCATTCTGGACCTTGACTATTGAAACGTTCGGTCCAAGATTCCCCATCATCTTGACCATTAGAACCAGTTTCAATATCTATGGGTACGCCCATATGGTAAATTTTACTTACTCGGGCAGTATAATACCCATTGTCTTTAAAAAGCTGTGACCACGACTTTCGTTTTTCGCCAACTTGTTCACGGCCGCTGACATACCCATAGGTTTGCGTTGCATTTGGATAATAACCGAACATTAGGGATGCCCGTGATGGACCACAAACCGGATACTGTGAATAGGCATGAGTATAGCGTGTTCCCTCCGTAGCCAATTTATCTATATTAGGTGTTCTGCTGGCTATATTTTCATAAGAAGATACTGCGGTGGCTGTGAGATCGTCTGCAACTATAAATAGGACATTAGGTTTCTTTTTTTCTTGCGTATAGCCTGTTATAGAAATTAGCAATCCTAAAATAAAAATAATATTTGTTCTCCTAAAATTAGAATTATAGTGTGCTACTTTGTCTCTTTTAATCTGTGGTTTTTTCATCTAGACTATACATTGGTTTTTTAGGGTTATTGATTTATTTCGGCATTTCTTCAGCAAGATGGTATTCTCTGAAGTAACAAATTCTGGATAAGATAAACATTCTTGATACAACCGACATATCCCTACTTTCTGAATTATTATTTTCCAGTAATTACAATGCTTTAAATTATTACCAATATAATAGGGGTCTCCGTTTTATAAAGGTCTATAAAGAACCTTAGGACAACCGCAATGTTCAGGGTATTGGGCATCGGATTACGTACGATTCTTTCCGTTGTTTTTGCAATTTGGCAAAGCGTTTTAAGGGTGTGATTTAAAGTTAGTATAGCTGACCTTATTCTTCGGGCAAATACACATAATAGGAGTTGGGAGAAATAGTTTTGAAGCGGTAATTCACTTTCATATTATTATATTCGAAATCTGTTTCTTCACTTAAAACCATTGTATTTTTTGGTATCCCCCATGGAAAAGTTATAGGAAGTTTTATGTCGCCCTCCAAATTATTAAAGTGATGTAAAGCTCGCATATCAACCTCACCAGCTCCTAAATAAAAAACTGATGGATCTGGTTGACCTTTAAAAAATACTTCATATTTCTCACCTTTAAATATTTCCCAACCATGGACTGGTTCCCCAAATTTTTTAATTTCTCCTGTAGGCTTCCAGAAATCGGGGAACTCATTTTCATCAACCAATTCCACAACTTGTTTATCTAAAGTATTCGGGGTATTCATTTCTGGTTCCTGATAGTTTAAAAAATATGCTCCGTTTGGTTTTGCCACAACCCATTCGCACATTTCACTGCTCATTCCAAAAGAGCTTAATCTTTCAAACAACCAATAATTCAAATTCGGCTCCCTATATACCCACATTTCTTTCCATTCTCGATCTTCATTGAGATACTCCCATATCCACAATTCGGTGAAATGAATTTCTTTTAGTCCAGCCATAGCCTTAGACTCCGTATTCTGACCTTCCATATACTGTCGGTCAATTTCCTTTTCTTCACTTTCTGGCATATTTCCACTGGTAGGTGTAGTGTCATTTTCAATATGCGCTATTGATTCAGCCTTTATTGAGGGCTCTGTTATTTTTTTGGATTGATCTGAAGAGAAAACACAGCTTGTTAGAAGTAAAATGAGGCTCAATAAAGTCAAATACTTGGTCATGGTTATGGCTTGAAAAATTACACAATTAAAATCTTATCATAGAATTGATATCCGAATTTTAAATTTATATAAAATATTCTAATTGGTTGACTTTTAAGAGGCTAATCCTTGTCTAGCGTAGTCCGAAGAATGAGCTACTACGCTATCCTCTCTTTAAAAGTTAGGCCATCTATATATCTAAGGCTATGATGTAGCCCTAAAATAGGCAGCTGCCCATTTTAGGGCAGGTCCTATAAGCCTCTTACCCTATAAAGGGAATAAATATGATTTTAGGGAAAGCTAACTTTAGGAGCGTTATCAGTTTTTATGTGGTATAACAAAAAATGGAATGATAGAATGATATCCCATTTTCTTAATAACAGGTTCTTTAATGAAATTTTCAATTATGCTATGTTCATAGTTAATCATTGTAAGAATGTTGATGTTTTTTTCTTCAATAAAACTTTCTATGGCTTGTTCTTTTTTGCCTATTTCAGGCATCCAATTAAAACTGTGCTTATAGTCATTTAAAAAAGCCTTTAACATCTCCAAATTATCATTCTGTATATCCGTGAGTTTATCCTTGCCGTTAATATGAAGCACATTAATTTTAGAATTATGCACATCAGCTAATTTCTTTATAGGCTGTATTTCATTTCCATAGCCTCTATTAAAATCAGTAGGAAACCCAATCTGAGCGGGTGATACAAATTCGAAATTGTTTGGCACCAACAATAAAGGACAAAGCCTCACCTTATCAATTACAGTAACGGTATTACTCCCTAGAAGAAACTCCTTGGCACCTGTAGCACCTTTTGTGCCCATAGCAATCTGGTCTATTTTATGCTTTTCAATTGCGAATTTTATTGCATCCTCCAATGAATCAAGACTAAAAATTGTTTCAAATATATGGTCGCTATTTGTGCTTTCAATTATAGCTCGAGCTTTCAGCCCTGCTAATTGTTCTTTCGATTTGTCTTGAAGTGAATCTATATAACTTGGAGAAACGTATGTTCTAGAACCGGAACTGAAAGTCCAAGCATGTAAAAAATAAAATGTACAAGGCTCTTGGGCATATAATTTTAAGGCATAAAGTGCCGCGCTCCATGCATTTTCTGAAAAATCTGTTGGTATTAAAATATGATGTCTCATGCTATTTTTAGTTCTTTTTCCTTAACAAATATTATAAATTTTTCTAAGAAGTAAAGTTAAGGTCCAACCTCTAAGCGTAAAATGACATATATCATCTTATAATATCCAAAAACAAAGAACCGATTAAGAGGTCTAATCGGCTCAAAAGAATATCATCAATTACTTTTATTTATTAAGGCTTCCTATATGCTTATACCTAAAAATGAGATCAGCCATAGGCAGAGCCATTCAGTAGATTATTCACTGTGACTACCTCAATTAAATGGTTATCCACCTAATGTTATTTCTATTCCTTAAATACAAGGAAAAAACAACCTTTAGAATGGATATTATTCTATTTTTAAAGGGGGACCCACCACTTGCATTTCGTTGGCTGCAAAAATAGTTTCGATTTCTTTTTGGGTCGGTTGGTGGTCCAATGCTGACATTGTCACAAAAAATTCCTCAAGTTTTCCTGCAGGCTGCAAGGTCACATTAGTTCTTCCTCTTTCCGATTTTTGTGTCCAAGCATGTGGAGCAGTCAGGTTCATAAATTGTCCTGCGTATGTGCGACTAGTTTTCGGTTATGTTCATTTCAAATTCTGTTTTTTTAGGGCATTAAAATCACTTCATTTTTTCTGCGACTCTCCTACTCCAATTTACTGAATAAATCGATGTGATTGAAAACACAATTGAATTATAAACTCTAAGTAATCCTTTATAATTCTGGTTTTCTATTCTTTCAACCAGATCTAAAAAATCAATCCATTATCCAGTGGTCGTAATTATAATAAAAAGGTGAAATTGGTTTTTGGGACAGATAAAAGAAGTGCTATCTGATTTAAATTTCCTTTAGTAATCGACAGAACCATATAGTATTAAAACCCTATAAAGTTGGGCAACCTTATAGGGTATAAACAGCAAACAAAAAACGATTAAATTTTTTTTTTAAGCCCAACAACTTTAAAACTGTAAAGGGGCTTTACAAATTTCCGAAAGTTGTTCATTTATTTCAAATACCTTTCCTCTAATGTCAGTATACCCCCATTGCTCGAGTCGCTTTGAGTGCATGTTAAGATAATTTTCTGCATTTTGGCGGGTATCAAATAAATAAACTCCCCCTGCAATATTTTCATTTTTATCTTCTGTCCAAAATTTCCAAATACATCCTGGCTCCTTCATAATACTTTGGGCAAGCTCTGTCATTTGATCTGCCATTTCTTTGCCCCATATATCTTTATGAGGAAAATCTACACACATTAATACTGCCATAAAATTTATTTTTAAAAGTTTCTGTAACGACCGATTTAAGAACTTGCCTTTTCACAAAAAGCATCCTTATGCCAACCGATTTCTTAAAGGTACTTAAAATAAAAATAAATGAAACTAGAAGATTGTTTTGTATTTATAGCTCTAGCTATAAATCAAGTTTAACGAGAAGAGACAGTGGAGTTGCTAACTTAGTCCAAACCGATTCTTTATGAGTTACTTATAGCAAAAAATCAATGGCCACCCGCCTTTAGGCCGTGGTTCTTGTTTGTTGCAATAGCTATATGGACTTTAGCCCAATTTAAGGGTTAAAAAATCAAATTCCTTATTGGGGAAACATCCTAAGCCATTTTTGGGCATTTTGTAAATAAATTTTATCAATGACCTCCTTTGGAAGCTTTAACCCCCTAAATTCTTCATTAACCAGGTCGCTGGCCATAACCTCATCGGTTACAAAAAAACGCCAATCCGTAAGCCACATTTTACGCATCTCCTGCTGCATTTCTTTTGCATCATCCTTGCCATCATCGGCCAAATCGGTTGCATAGAGAATCCGATCCTGGTACTTTATAAAAAAGGCACGTACTTTTTCCCTATTTTCTATGGTTTGATAAAAAACTTGCCCCATTCTAGCTGCGAGGTCTATAGACATATTTGGAAACTTGTCCAACCGTTTCGCCAATTCATCAACGCTCCACTCCAGACTCCCCATATGTGCCCCCATAAATACCAGATCGGGGTGTTTTTCTAGCATTCTATCCCGAGCGGCAATCTGCTCTTCATAGGTCGGTAGTTCCGGATGTCGGTACATATGGTACTGTGGATGTTCGGAAAAGTAGTTCCGATCGTTGTTTGTGGTCATTTCATCTAGTGGAAGCCAACAATTTTTTGGTTCCCCTAAATGCCCAATCAAGGGTATTTTTTTACTGGCTAAATAATCGAATATAGTATCTAGTTTGGGATGGTCCACCATAATTAGTCGGTTGTCCTTATCGCGAAAAACCATGCCAATGTTCTTCCAGACCTTTACCGCTATTGCTCCTTCTGCAAAACTCTTGTCTAGCCAAGAAATGGTGTTCTTGGTAAAGTCTGGATTATCCCAATCGGCAATAGAAAATGAGGTAGCGACCTCAAATACCTCGGGCTCTTGTTTCTTTTGGGCGAAACTATAATCATATTGTTTTCTAATTAGCTCCTCCCCTTTTGAAAGGTCGACCATAATATTGAGCAATCGAAACTTAGCTTTCTTTGCTTGTTCTACAAAGCTGTTACGATCGGTAAAAACATGAATGTGGGCATCAATTTTATCCACCTTATCAAAGTCGTCCAAAGTATAATATTCCTTCTTTTCCATACAAGAAACCGTTAACAGTACTAATAAGGCACTCCACCCAATTTTCATCTGTTTAATTTTTTATTGTTTTAATAGCACCTATCTCATCCAAAATCTAACTTTTTATTTTTAGATCAGAATTATCTGTCAATCCCCCTATCAGCTCCTTTTGATCCCTACTATCCGCCTTAGGTAAAATGTGCTGCACCTTATTATCGAGCACTAGTGGTCCTACAAGCTTTTCCTTGAAAAATAATAGGAATAACAATCCAACTACCAACGCAATTATGGCTGGAACCA
This sequence comes from Arenibacter antarcticus, assembly GCF_041320605.1. NCBI lineage: Bacteria > Pseudomonadati > Bacteroidota > Flavobacteriia > Flavobacteriales > Flavobacteriaceae > Arenibacter > Arenibacter antarcticus. The sequence continues at coordinate 3,551,934 of NZ_CP166679.1, read as the reverse complement.
ACCAAATAGATTCCCATTGGTAACTCATTATTCCGTCGGTATTGATCAAAAAATTATCGGTCACCGCACCGGAAACAAAGGAGCCAATAAACATTCCCACTCCGTAGGTAGCAAAGGTGATAAGACCTTGGGCAGAATTTCTAAAAGAGGGTTTACACTTCTTATCGATATAGATCTGTCCAGAGACAAAGAAGAAATCATAGCATACGCCGTGTAATATAATACCGAAATACAACATCCAAATTCCTGGCCCTATATCCCCATAGGCGAACAAAAGATAGCGTACCACCCAGGCAAAAATTCCGATCAGCATCATTTTTTTAATCCCAAGCCTCCTAAAAGCAAGGGGCATCAACAGCATGAATAAAAGTTCGGAAACCTGCCCCATAGTCATCTTAGCAGCAGCATTTTCCATCCCTAGCTCATTTAGAAAAGGATTGGCAAAGTTGTAATAAAAAGCTAAGGGGATACAAACTAGAATGGAGCTAACAAAAAACACAACAAAGGACCTCTTCTTAAATAAAACCAACGCATCTAATCCTAGGATGGTAGAAATGCTCGCACTTTTTCCTGAAGGCGGGGTACTTGGCAAGAAGAAGCTTAAAATACCTAGCACTACAGAACAATAGGCCGCAATACGGAACGTCATATGAGAGGACTCCAATTCCATAAACCCTATTAAGAGTCCAGCTGCGATCCAGCCCACGGTACCTAAAACCCTAATCCGTGGAAATTCTTTATCGGGGTCTTCCATTTGCGAAAAGGAAATGGAATTCACTAAGGACATAGTAGGCATATACAACAAGGTGTAGAGCAGGATTAACCACCAAAATTGCTGAAAATGTTCAACGGTACTTATATAATATAAGGTGGCAGCACCCATTAAATGTAATGTCCCTAGCACCTTTTGAGCAGAGAAAAATCGGTCTGCTACCATTCCTACGAAAAAAGGGGAAATAATAGCGGCTATAGAAAGATTTGCATACGCTGCCCCTACCTGTGTAGCATTTACTTCCAATGAGGACATTAGATAGGTGCCCATGGTAACATACCACGCTCCCCATATAAAATACTCCAACAGCATTAAAACGGATAAGCGCAATCTTACTGAGTTTTTCATGGTGGTTGGTTGGTTGGTTAGGTTTTTTTAAGCAATGAACTTTAAGGGGTAAAATTAAATATGCTCTGGAAACAACATAAAACCTGACCTTTTAGGATCAGGCTTATCGTTACTCCTCTAAATCTTATTAACTAGTTACTTAAAAAAGGAGCTATCTGCTCAGCAGATGTTACTCCAGGTGGGAGCTCTATTACTTTTAAATTTCTGAAATGAATTTCTGCTCCTTCAGATTCGAGGCATAAATACCCTTTCTTTTGAGTGGATTTAGAAATCCCATTTACAAATTTACCGTTAACAGAAAGTTTAATGACCCCGTCTACACATACAACGTCATAGGTATTCCATTCTCCCTTTCCCTTAGCTCTATTCTCTAGGGACTTGCTTCTTTCTCCCCTTGGATTATCGGGTAAGGTTACTACGCCCCCTACACCCCAAACTTCCCCATGAACATAGGCTATAGGTTGCTGAACACCGTCTTTTGCATTTATGTTTACCCAATCCAATTCGAGCATCTGAATTTCAACACCGTCAGGCAATGGGGATTTCCCCTTGGGGTCCGCACCGCTCCATGCAAAAATTCCGGAGTTACCCCCTGCTTCCATATGTCGCCATTCTACATGAAGAATAAAGTTTTCATATTGTTTCTCCGATCTTACCACCCCAATTGGATGGCCTAAATTCACCAATACGCCATCTTCACCAACGGTCCACCCTTCTTTAACGGTATTCACATTAATCCATTTAATAGTAGATTCTTCTCCCGACTTCCCTGAAATCATATTCTCCCAGGTATTCTCGCCACCAAATTCAAATTCGAATGCTTCATGCTGAGCATCGGCTTGGTAAGCAGTCAATACAATTAACAATACAGATAAATGGGCAAATTTTCTCTTAATTGAAATTCTCTTCATGTTTTTATGGTTAAATTATTTATCAAAATAAAATAGCTGTTTAACAAATTACCGAAAGTGGTTTTGGTTAAACCAGAATATAGTATTCCCGTAAAAATAGCAATTTAGCGGACTCTCCACCACATTTTCAGAAAATCTATAATTATATCATTTTGGTGATACCCGGAACAGCTATTTCAGGACCATCATACTTTAAATCCCAACTGTACGCATCATTCTCCGGGCCTAGGGATACGTTAGAGTTCATGGCTTCTTCCCAACTGATAGTCTGTCCGGAATAGGCCACGTCCCTACTTATTATAGCCATCAAGGTACTATTAGCGGCCATTTCCCCATCATTTATAGCGCTTCCCTTGCGAATGGATTTAAACAGTGCATCGTGCTCACTTTGGTACATATCGTTGGTTTCCCCTTCATACTTCCAGGTGTTTTTACCCCAAATCTCATGTCTGTCTCCTTGATAAAATGCATTCCCGAGCGTACCGGCTATTTCAACAGAGTTTCTGGAAGACCCTCCACTTAATTGCCTTGTGGTCACATTTCCCTTTAAACCATCCCCATAATCGAATTCTACCGCAAAGTGATCATAAATATTGCCGTACTTCTTATCTGTACGCCACTGTCTTCCCCCAACTCCGGAAGCACTCAAGGGCATTCTTTCTCCCATGGCCCAAGAAATCATATCCGTACTATGAACAAACATTTCCACAATAAAATCCCCGCTCAACCAATTGTAATAATACCAGTTGCGCATTTTATATTGCATATCGTTCCAATCTGGTTGGCGTTCCTTATACCACAGCTCGCCTCCATTTCTTACGGAGGTAATGGATTTTATTTCCCCTATCTCCCCACCCAAGACTTTCGCCATAAGGGCCTGTTTCGGCAGATCATATCTAAAACACAGTCCAGAAACAATAGACAAGTTCTTTTCTTTGGCTTTTTTTGCAGCTTCCAAGACTTTACGAATCCCAGGGGCATCCACTGCAACGGGCTTCTCATAGAACACATGTTTACCAGCGTCTATAGCCGCGCTAAAGTGTTTTGGTCTAAATCCCGGGGGCGCTGCCAAGAGCACTACATCTACACCAGAATCAATTAATTTCTGATAGGCGTCAAAACCAACGAATTGCATTTCTTTTTTCACCTCTGCTCGTAGCCCATGTTCTTTCTTCAACAATTCTAAGCTACTGGTCAATCTATCCTCAAAAACATCGGCCATAGCATGCAAAACCGTGTCGGGGTCTGCATTTAGCGCCTGTACGGCTGCACCGGTACCTCTACCTCCACAACCTACCAATCCAACCTTCAATACTTTGTTCTGCATTAGAAACGGATTTGCAAAACCAGCGTTTAGGGTCGCTGCACTAAAAAGTGTAGCGGCCCCCGCCTTTTTAATGAAGGATCTTCGATCTGATCCTTCTAATGAAACAATAACTTTCTTAGCCATAATTTTAATTTACATAGCCCGGATTCTGGGTAATTACATCATTAATATCCATTTCTGCTTGAGGAACAGGCCAGCAGTAATCCCTACTTTCATTGAAGCTAGCCACGGATCCATAATCCAACAGTTTCCATTGACCAGAAACTGCATCTTTATAGTACATTCCTTGTAGCAAGCCTGACTTTACATTACCTATTTTCCATCGATTAATATCAAATAAACGCAAACCTTCAAACGCCAATTCCTTTACTCGTTCATCCCTGACAATTTCTCTAAATTCTGCCTGCGACTTGCCTGTCGTAATTGGTGGCATATTAACAGTGGGCCGTTGTCTTATATCATTTATGGCCTTGTATACCGAAGCATCTATATCGTTCAATTCTATTTTAGACTCTGCATACATCAGCAAAACATCCGCATAGCGCATCAAAATCATATTAATATCACCGAGATTTGAATTTGCAGAATAGGATTCATAATCCACCCACTTCTTTAAATTGTAACCATTAACCGTAGCAAATTCAGTACTACTTATCTTATCTGGGGTAGTACTATTTGGCCATGAATTATATATATTATTTCCAGCTGGCTGTCCCGTATAGAAAACATTATACCCCCATCTTGGATCTTTGTTGGCAAATGGATTATCAGGATTCACAGGGCCAATGTATTCGTACTTTTGAAAAAGACCGTTCATTGGCTCCACACTAGAACTTCCCCCAATGGAAGCAGCAGAATAACCAAATGCATTATACGTATCTCCACCAACTGCGAATTGCCTATCAAAAATTACCTCTTTAGAATTTTGACCCACCACGTGGAACAACTCTTCATAATTAGGATAGAGTTCATAAATACCCAAATCCATTACGGCTTTAGAGGCATCGTGGGCAACCTGAAAATTACCATTCCGGATCGCTACTCTCGCCAATAAAGTTAAAGCAGCCCCTTGGGTGACCCTTCCTGTATCATCTGCCGAATAACTTAAGGGCAACGCATTGGAATTTATGATGTCGTTCAGTTCATTGGTTATAAAAGTGACGATCTCTTGCCTTGAATTGGTAGGGCGTTGATCATTTATATCGATTACTTCCGTAATTAAAGGAACATTACACCATAAACTAGAAAGTTGCGTATAGTAGTAGGCCCTAAGAAACCTTGCCTCAGCGGTCAATCTTGCGATCTCACCCGGGTCGGCTCCCTCTAACTTGACAATATTCGTAACCACATCATTGGCCTTTCTAACCCCTCTAAAATAACGGTTCCAATTGCTAGTGATTGTACCGTTGGAAGGATCAATTTCCCCAAAACGGACATCATTAAAGGTAGGAACGTTAGAATACTTGTGATATCCAATATCCGTAATACCATCCAATGCCATCACCATTTGGGTACCATCCAATTCGGCATATACAGCATTAACAGCTAGTTCTGCATCCCTAACGGTAGACCAGTAGGTAGTTTCCGAAACTGCTCCGGTAGGTTCTATATCTAAACCTTCATCAAATCCTTCACTACATCCCATAAACAAGGCAACGGTAGCGAAGAATAATAAACCTTTTATATTATTATTTCTTTTCATGATTTTGTCTTTTTAAAATACGATGTTTAAACCTACACTAATGGTCTTTGTTTGTGGAAAGAACTGACTTCTACCTCTAGGGGTTTCTGGATCAAAAAGTTTTTGGGGCGTAAAGGTCACCAAGTTTTCTCCTGACACATAAAGTCGTAAATTGGAAAACACTTCCTGGTCTACAGTATAGCCCACTTGAAAGTTTTTTAGTCTAGCGTATTTGGTATCTATCAACCAAAAACTAGATTTTACAATATTCCAGTTACCTCCAGCTACCACTTTTGGCCATGTTCCATTAGGATTTTTAACTTCGTCAAAAGCATTATCTGCCATTTCCTTAGGTATAAAATTCTGATAAGCGGGTCCTTCCACTAAGGCACCATCTAGGGTATGATATTGCTCTAACACCCCCTGCCAAAACATGGAGAAGTCAAAGCCTTTATAGGAAGCATTAAATCGAAATCCAAATTCATATCTAGGATCCTCATTTCCAATAATTACCTGATCTCCTCCTGGAGCTAGGGATTGTGATATTACTCCATCGTTGTTTACATCCTTGTAAATGATACTACCAATTCCAGCATTAGAACTTAGTCTTGCAGGATACTTATCCAAATCTGCCTGGGAACGATACAGTCCAGGTGAATCTAACCCTCTAAGCGAGTTTATAGAGTACCCCTCTTGCCAAACTGTAAACCCGTCATTAAAGTAAGGTCCCGCTCCTTTTAGATCTTCAATCTTGTTGATTACATCAGAAAAATTAACGCCAACAGTGTAATTAAACCCATCGTTATCTTTAAATGGACTGTGATAGGTTAAACTTAGTTCATAGCCATTGTTGGAAACAGCTGCTGCATTTTGAACAGGAGCATCTACACCAACGGTGCTAGAAATAGGTAATTGCAACAGAATATCATCGGTGTACTTTCTAAAATATTCCCCTACAAATAACAATCTATTATTCATAAAAGAAGCATCAAGACCATAATTGGTAATGGTGGCGGTTTCCCAAGTAATATTGGGGTTTCCTGCCTGGGTAATAGCGGACCCAGAAACAACATTACCCCCAAATTGATACCCTCGATTAAGGTTGTAGGTATTTCTAAACTTATTGAGTCCAATATTCTGGTTCCCCAATTGCCCCCAAGAGGCCCTTAATTTAAGGTTGCTAAGGACCGATCCGTCTGAAAGGCTTTCCATAAAGGATTCATTAGATATATTCCAGCCTCCCGAGACAGAAGGGAAATAACCGTATCTATTACCGTCTCCAAATCTAGAGGACCCATCGATACGCAAATTAGCTTGAAGCAAATACCGATCGTCAAAGGAATAGTTTACTCGGCCAAAAAAGGAACGAAGTCTCCATTCTTCACGATATCCAGTTATACTCTGGTTATCCACTCCCCCAGCACTTAGATCCCGGAGGTCATTATTAAAGAAACCTTCTCTTTTTGCCGCCACATTTTTCAGTCTGTTGTGTATTTCCTCGTACCCAACAAGAGTACTAATTTCATGGGTGCCAAATGTTTTTTCGTAATCCAAGAATAACCGCTGACTCAATTCCTTTTCCGTAAGCGTCCTTTCGGTTAAACTATTAGTAGCAAACCATCCTGATACCGTAACTGGTTCACCAGTAAGATAATTTTTCATGCCTGCTAGGCTATTCATAAAGGTCGATGTTCCCTGGGAATTATTTTTGTAGGTAACATTTCCTTTTAGAGAAAGGTTGTCTGTGATGGTGTAATCAAATCCTCCCTGAGCCACCACATCGTTCGAACTCCTTTTTGTTTCCCCTTCATTGGCCATAGCAGCAGCATTCCACTGACCTGAAATAAGATCATAAGTGCCATCTGGATACTCCATCACTACATTCCTGTTCATGTGAAGAAGCGCCTGAACAATTTGTTGTCCCGCTATCCCATCAGCATTTATAGCATGTCCCGGTCCAGAAAAATCCCCGTTTCGGTACATAAGTCCTACCTTAAAGGTCAGCCTGTCATTGGCATACAAATCTGCATTGACTAGCACGCTAGTCCTTTTATTGTTGAAGTTTTTTATGATACCATCTGTATCACTATAATTTAAGGACGTAAAAATTTTCCCTATGTCCCCTCCACTCGATATGGAAAAGCCTTGTTGGTTCATAAGGGCACCTTTTCTAAAGATTCCCTCTTCCCAATTGGCCCATGGAAATTGTAGGGGATTTGTTCCCGCAACAACGTTTGAAATATACTCCTCAGAAAAGGTGGGAGAACCACCAGCATTTACCTGAGCATCATTTTCTAACCTCATCCACGCCTCATCACTAGGTTTTTCCGGAAAAAAACTAGGGTGCTGTACTCCTATCAATGTATTATAAGACATGATTGTCCCGGTAGAAGCTCCCCTCTTTGTAGTTACAAGGATAACACCGTTTGCCGCTCTAGATCCGTATATGGCAGCAGAAGCGGCATCTTTTAAGACCGAAATAGATTCGATATTCTGGGGTTCAACAGAACCAAGAGACTGCTCAATACCATCTACCAATACTAAAGGATTGGCGTTATTAAGGGTACCTACCCCCCTAATCCGTATTTTAACATCTTCTACTCCAGGTGCACCTCCGGAGTTAAATACAGTTAAACCTGGGACTTCCCCTTGCAAGGCATTCGCCGTATTCGTTACAGGGCGTTGGGTAAGTTGATCGGTGGGAATGGTACTTATGGCCCCGGTAACCTTCGCTCTGGTCTGGGTTCCATATCCCACTAAAATTACTTCATCCAATCCGGAAGCACTCTCTACCAATTTAACATTGATGCTAGTTTGCCCATTTACGGCAACCTCTTTGGTAGCAAAGCCAATGTATGAAATCACCAAAATGGCATTTTCACCACCAACTTCCAAGGTGTAATTCCCATCAAAATCGGCAGTAACCCCATTCGTGGTCCCTTTCTCTACAATGTTGGCGCCTGGCAAAGGCATATTACTTTCATCGGTAACCGTTCCAGAAACTGAAAATTGCAGTATATTTTTATTAGTTTTATTTATATTGACCGTGTTCTTGGGAACCGACTTTTTTATCGACTTACTCAGAATTATTTGCTTGTTCAATACCTCGAAATCCACATCGGTATTATCAAATAGTTCCGATAAAATGGTTGCAATTTTTACCTTATCTACCTTAATGGAGACTTTTCTACTTAGGTCTACATCCTTTCTGTTTAAGAGAAATTTAAATTCCGATAGGGCTTCTATCTCGCTTATAACCGTTTCCACACTTGCATTGGAAAGGTCTAAGGAGATTATTTTGTTCTGTGGGTACGTATTTGCCTGAATTTGAAATAACGAAACAATGGTCAGTAAAACCGTGAGCCGCATTTTCAGGCTTCGCTTAAAAGGGTAGCATAAAGCAGCCCTCAGTTTAAAGTGTTTTTTCATAATCTAGAAGTGTTAATTGGTTTTTATTCGGTAAAATTATTTTATGTTAAATCGAGAAAGGCATCCTTACTTTCCGATTTTAAATTTTAAAACAATCTGGTTATAAAGGGTTTATTTCATCTGGCTAGGTTTTAGGGTTACACAATTAATTTATAACTATTCTATTTTTCTCTATACTATACGCTAAGGCATAACTTTTACTGAACGAACTCAACACCTCGTCTATCGTCTCTATATCAAAAGTGGCATCGAACAACTGTTCGTCCAAAGAGTGGTCATTATTTACAATGGCCACGTTATAATGTCGCTCTAAGGCATGCCTAATTTTTTTAAAGGCCGTATTTCTAAAGACCAATCTACCTTGGGTCCATGCGGTATAGAGTCTGGTATCCACATTTTTTACCGACATTCCCCTTCCGCTTTTGTGCCATTCCGCTTTAGATCCAGGTTCCAGTCTAGTAAGGACCGTATCGGCAGTTGGATTTCCTTCAGTTTGAAGCGCTACGGACCCCTCTACCAAAACTGTATCTATATAATCATTCTCTGGGTAATGGGATACGTTGAATTTTGTTCCCAACACCTGTATTTCCATCTCATCGGCATGCACCACAAAGGGATGCTTCTTATCCTCGGAAACCTCAAAATAAGCCTCTCCAGTTAAAAAAACCGATCGCTCCATGCCAACCAAAAATGCTACCGGATACCTAATAGAGGTTCCGGAATTTAAAAACACCTGTGTCCCATCCGAGAGCACTAGATCAAATTGTTTTCCATAGGGAACATTTACGGTATTGTAAACCAACACTTCGGTTTTTGAGGTACCCGTGTATACCAATTTGGAGTTCTCCTGGGTCCCAATAACGTTTCCATCAGCATCCTTAACTATTTTATCCTCATTTACGCTAAGCGTTTCTACTTTTCCGTTGCCCAAGGTTATAGTAATATCCTCCTGCTTGGGTTGCAACAATTCGGAATCTGATTTAGCAAAAAACTGTACTTGTAAGGTGTAACTAAGCAATAAGACCAAAACTGTTACCGCAGCATATTTCATAAAGGTTCTAAGCATTTTGACCTTTTTATCCCTTTTAATCCTTCGTATCAGCGCCTTTTTAATCCTGTCCGTATCTGGTACGTTTAAAATTGTGTTTAATTTCAGATGAGATTGCACATAATCATCAAATAGTTCTTGGTTGCCTTCCAAAAGAATCCAGTCCGACAATTCATCTAGATCCGCTGCGGTAGCGTTCTTGGATAAATAATTTATAATTAACTGTTCTACCTCTGGTCGGACCATAGTTCGCCTATTTAGTATAAAGACAAATTCAAAAAAGAAAACCCTAACTTTATATCGATTTATTTTTTATATTCACAACAGATAACACCAACCTTTACGAATTAACCACATATTTGATATGAAAAATGACAAAAACAATTTTCTCACATATCGACTTAAGATTGGAGAGGAAACGGCGTTTGTTTCTTTGGTAGATCGCTATAGTAAACCATTGTTTGGGTATGCTCTTAGCCTCACACACAACCATGCACAGTCTCAGGATATTCTTCAAAATGTATTTTTAAAAACTTGGGAAAAGCGAAAGAAACTGGAAATACATTCCTCCCTCCAAAACTTTTTGTATAAATCCGTCTATAACGAATTTATCAACCAGTATAAGAGAAAAAAATCGAGTATGGTTTTGGAGCAAAAGTATTTTAATAGTTTGGAGAAAGCGGTCCTCCTCCAAGAGGATCACGACTTCGAAAATGACAGCATCAATAAGAAAATTTCTATGGAAATACAGCGATTGCCTCCCAAATGTCAACAGGTTTTTATCCTAAGCAAAAAAGAAGGTCTTACCAATATTGAAATTTCAGAATACCTCAACGTGTCCTTAAAAACGGTGGAGGCACAAATCACCAAAGGATTTAACATCCTAAGGGGAAAAGTAAACGTTAAATACGAAATGGTCTTTACGATGATTTTTGGAAAACAACACAAAAAATAGGCAAGAATATGCACCCCAATAAAATTCATGGGGAAGCTATTGCTATTTCCCAATCTCCCCTACTTTAACTTTTCACGGAAAAATGCTAAGGTCCGCTCCCATGCCAATTCAGCGGCATCCCTGTCATACCGAGGGGTGGTATCATTATGAAATCCGTGGTTCACCTCGGGATACACATAAGCGGTGTATTCTTTATCATACTTCTTTAGGACTGCCTCATAGGCCGGCCATCCTGCGTTTACCCTTGTATCCAGTTCCGCAAACTGAAGCAGAAGTGGTGCTTTTATATCCGCTATATCCTCGGTAGGTTGCCCCCCATAAAAGGGAACGGCAGCGGAAAGATCTGGAAGTTTTACGGCCATCATATTAGAAATCCATCCTCCAAAACAAAAACCTACTACCCCTACTTTTCCGGTACCCTCAGGGTGCGTTTTGAGGTATTTAAAAGCAGCGATAAAATCTTGCAGCATCTCATCGCGATTCCGTTTTTGCTGTAGCTCCCTCCCGTCATCATCATTGCCGGGGTATCCTCCCAATGGACTCAGAGCATCTGGAGCTAGGGAGATAAATCCGGCAAGGGCCGCCCTTCGTGCTACGTCCTCAATATAAGGATTAAGACCACGGTTTTCATGCACCACCACAATACCTGGTAATTTCCCCTTAGCCTCTGCAGGTCTGGATAGCAATGCCTTAATCTCCCCTCCTCCCTCTGGGGAACTATAGGTGATATAATCCGAGATTATCCTAGTGTCATCTTGCCTAATCTGAATTTTCTTCACATAATCGGGCGAAATAAAACTCAGTAAAGACCCAACGGTGAGTCCCCCTACCGCATAGGTGGACAATTTGTCGAGAAACAACCTTCTATTCACCCTGTTGTGGGCATAATCGTCATAAAGATCAAACACTTCCTGCTTGATATCTTCCTTTGCTATTTTTTTCATTTTTCCAAAGTTTAGGTATGGGATTGCTTTACTATCCAAGTTAAAATATACTGTTAATACCTCCTAACGCCAAAATTCATTGTTGTTCCATTTCCAGATTAATGCTTATATCCACCTCATCTCCTATTGTAAACGATTTTGATCCAATTCCGAAATCCCTCCGAACTAAGGTACCCGTTAATTTCAATCTAGCTGTTAGCTTTTCACTCTTTGCATCGGTAATGATTCCGTTTAAACGGCCTTCCAAGATTACTGATTTGGTGGTACCATGCATAGTGAGGTCTCCCCTCAACTTAAACGTCTTTTTACCTGTCTTTTCAAAGGAAATCGATTTAAAGGTAATGCTAGGATAGATTTCCACATGAAAAAAGTCGTCGCTTCGTAAATGGGCATCCCTTTTTTCATTGTTTGTATCTATGCTCCTCGGTTTAATTTCAACCACAAACTCAGGCTCACTAAATTCCTCATTGGCCACCGCCTGAACATCAAATTCGCTAAAATGCCCACTGACTTCGGATATCATTAAGTGAGCAATATTAAAACGAATCCTGGAATGCGCAAGATCTGCCTTCCAGTTGGACTGTGCAGTAATTGCCGTACTGCAGATAAATGGTCATGACTAATTGTTGTTTTATGAAACAAAATGCAAGTTATGTGTAAAATACAAATTTTCATCTCAAATACCTTTAACAGTGTTTTTCATTTAATTGTTCTTTCATTTTCTTTGCTTGTCCAAAGAAAACGAAACAAAAGAAAGGACACCTTCTCCTATGAATTTTTTAGATCAAATCTAAAAATCGGCTTCAAAACTCCGCGCTTTTTTAAAAAACAAAAAGCTGGATCTCGGAGCTTTTGAAACCTATTCTACGGATCAGGAAAGACAGGCGAGTAGCTTTCAATACAGGTTTTCGGCCTACTTTTTCTTTTAGTAGTAAATCAAGGAGTTTCAACGTTGGCCGAAGGAAGGCGTCCAAAAAGCATTTCACCTTAGTGAAAGCGGCCTGGGCGCTGTGGCAGTGGAAAGTCCGTAGATTTCAATAAAGGAGAAAGCAGCCTAGATTTTTTTGAATACTTTTTTATTCATATGCTTATCTATTGTTTTTTAATGGAATTCATGAATGCTAAGCATTTCATCAATGGAAAAAAGTATTGAAACTCGTGAAAACAAGAAAGATCTTTCAATTGCAACTAGAATTTCCTCAATTATATTTCCCTGTGGCCCTGCTAAAGTCTTCTTCGTTGTCCTGAATATTCCATGGCCTCTCCTTTTCCAAAACCATAACTAAATCCGAAGGCCACAAATCGGCCTCTTTGCCGCGTATTGTATATTTCAAATTCTGCTTGGGCAATCTGACTCTCATCTATCCTAGAAGCGAATACGTCTCTAATGCTTAGATTAAGGACTGCCTTGCCTTTAAGTAGGCTTTTTCTAAGCCCTAGATCCATATACAGATTGTCATTTATAGTACTCTGGACCGTTTGGTAGCTAGATTGATAATTTCCCGTCATTTCCAGGTCGATATCTAGAGGCAGTTTAAATTTTGTCATTAATTTGGCGGACCACTGATCGCCGTTAAAATCGAATACGGTAGTATCAAAAATTCCTTCCCGCTTAAATTGACTGTAATTAAAATCCCCAGTTAAAGTTAACCATTTTACGGGATTGTACTTCGTATTAAATTCGATCCCATTGGCTCGATTGGTTCCTATGTTTTCTGGCCTATAAGTACTTACATTATTTTCGAAGGTGGACACCCGCTCTATAACATCGGTGGTATATCGTCTGTAGACTCCAAGATTTAAAGAGGTCTTGCCCAAAATATAAATGCTGGTAATTTCATAGGAATCCGTGAATTCCGGTAAGAGATCCGGATTCCCTTGACGGATACTGAAATTGTTACGAATATTAAAAAAGGGATTTAAATCCCATAACCTAGGCCTGTAGATGCGTTTGGAATAACCTGCTTGCAACGATATCCTATCACTAAACTTATAGGAAGAATGTACACTGGGGAAAAAGTTGGTGTACTTTTGATCATTGGCTTCCCCTGAAGTGGCCAACAAAGTACCTAGATCGGTCTGCTCTAAGCGAAGTCCTGCTTTAATACCCCACTTTTCACCCTCATAGGAGCCAGTACCATAGAGTCCCAATACCTTTTGGTTATATTCAAAAATATTGGTCAGATCAGGATCGTTTTCATACGAACCATTTATAAGATTATTAACCTCATAGTCGTTGCTCACATCGTTTAAAACATATTGCGCCCCGGTTTCCAAGGTCCATTGCTCGGTAAAGGGATTGGTATAGTCCAACTTATACGTAAAAACAGCTTCTTTAAAATCGGTCCGAGTCTGTTGGGTGGCATCGTTATCCGCTCCGGAAATTGTGGTGTTTATAAATTCCGAGGATTGGTCCTTTCCAAAAAAATTCCCCAAGGCACTAAACAGCAGGGTGTGATCCTCATTACCTTTAAAATCTTTTTTATACTGAAATTCATATTGCAATTTGGGGTTTTTGGCCTCGGTAACTTCGTTCCTTTCCCATTCGGCACTCGTCTCTCCGTTGGGGCCGATGGCTGCAAATGCCGTGGAGGAAGGTTGCTCCTCAATTTCCATGGCAAAATTTCCCGAAAGTGTCAGTACGTTGGTTTCGTTGATATGATAATCCGTACCCAAAACAATATTGTAATAAGTTTCATTGCGGTATTCGGTGCCCTTGCTGAGAATTGTCTGATTATTGACTAGATCTACATTTCTGGTCTCAATATCATTGGGCAGTTCACGAATTCCTACCCCTAACTGACTGAAGAGGTTGAATTTTTCCGTACGTCTGTTTAGGCTTACCCCTACGCTATGCGTATTTGGAGCACCAGTATTTACGGATATGGAACCGTTTAGCCCCTTCCGCTCCTCCTTTTTAATGACAATATTGATAATTCCCGAAGTACCTTCCGCATCGTACTTTGCAGAGGGATTGGTAATCACTTCTATTCTATCGATCATATCTGCGGTAATGGTCCCCAAGACATTACCCTGTTCACTAGCTATAATGGACGGTTTTCCATTGATAAGTATTTGTACCCCCTGACTCCCGCGTAAACTTATCTGCCCTTCTATATTTACGTTTACTGAGGGGACATTGTTTAGTACTTCTAAGGCACTAGCTCCAGTAGTACTCAGATCTTTCCCCACATTAAAGACCCGCTTGTCCAATTTAAATTCGGTTCTGGAGACCTCCCCTTGCACCACCACTTCTTGCAGCTGTTCCGCATTTTCTGAGAGGGCGATGGTTCCTAAATCTATGGTTTTCGTTAGTCCAGGAGGCTTTCCAAAGACCTTGTTCTGAAAACCCAGGAAACTTATTTCTATGTAAAAATTGTTGGCATCGGTCTTTAGTTCAAAACTACCATCGTCTAATGTGGTAGTTCCTGAAATCGGTTTTTTACTCTTCACATCCGCTACCATCACCGTGGCAAAGGCAATAGGATTCCCTCCGGTCTCCTCCACCACCTTTCCGATAATAGTTATGGTATTTCCTTGGGCATTGGAAACGGTGGAGTGCAGTAGTATAAGGAGAAAAGCTACCAATGGTATGGTGTAATATTTCATGATCTAATTTTAACTGGGCATAATATATTACTAAGTTGCTAATTATCAGTAATTACAGCTTATAATTTTACGTTAAAGCCCTAAAGTTTATTGCCAATTATTTAGGCGATCAACATTGTCCGTCCCCTCACAGATATTCCTTCCTATTAAATTTACTCTTACTGATAAAAACCAATACATGAAAAAACACAACCCATAATTATCATCCCTCAATTTAATACTAAAGCAGAAAATAAGCCAAAACCAATGCTATAAGTTTCTCGTTAGGCTTCTTCACCTTAGTAAATGTTATCAAGGGCTAAAGCTCCTTGGCACTTCAAAAAAGTCTTTACTACTCCTGCAGCATCTAGACTAAATAGAGAATTTTTCCTTTAAAAAAAAGATTATTTAATGGCAGGATTAAAATTCAGTTTTACTATTCAAAAGCCGGCGCAGCCAAATTCCTTAAACGCGAAGGACCGCGATGAAAATGCAATTTATGTGTAAATACAAATTTTACATTTCAAATACATTTAACAGTGTTTTCATTTGATTGTTCTTTCATTTTACTCAAGGTGATTTTTATTTTTTTTATCGGTTTTCGTGAATCTCCGATTTCTTTGCTTGTCCGATGAAACCGACGAAGGAGGTTCATGAATACCATTGAAAATCAAATATAAATGCATGAACTAAATGAAAGAACATCCAAAGCAAAGTAGGAAGCCTTCAGTATAGTTAGTTAACTTCTATGTATAACTACTATACAATATTTTCGATATAACGACTAAACACCATTCCCGGACCACCTAAAACACAAGAATTCGGCTAAAGCCATAAATCACGGACCAATTTTAACCAAGGGCTAAAGCACCGTGGCAATTCAAAAAAGTCTTTACCTCGCCTGCAGTATCCGCACTAAAGAGTGAATTTTTCCTTTAAAAAAGATTAGTTATTAGTAGCATCATGGCTATAAACTATAACCGTAATCCTAGCAGCTTGCTAGCACAGTAGCTGCACAAATTAGATTTTAGATCGTTTACTTTTTCTATCTTAGCCGTCATGAATAAAATTGATATTAGAACAGTAGATGTTGTTCAATATATAAAGCCTTTGCGAGAAGGAGGTTCCCTACCAGCTATTGTTAAAGCTGATGACGACTTTCTTTACGTCTTAAAATTTAGGGGAGCCGGACAAGGGAAAAAGGCACTGATTTCAGAACTAATTGGTGGAGAATTTGCCCGAGCTATTGGGCTAAAAGTTCCGGAATTGGTGTTTATGAATCTAGAGGACACCTTTAGTAAGACCGAACCCGACGAAGAAATTCAGGATTTACTTAAATTTAGTGTAGGCCTTAACCTAGGGTTGCATTTTTTATCCAGTGCAATTACCTATGATCCCTTGATTTCAAAAGTAGATTCCATGACGGCCTCTAAAGTAGTCCTCTTAGATAGTATTATTAGCAATATTGACCGTACAGCTAAAAACACCAATTTATTACATTGGAATAAGGAATTGTGGGTTATAGATAACGGAGCTAGTTTTTATTTTCATCATAACTGGGAAACTTGGAGAAATCACCTTTCTAGGACTTTCCCGCTTGTAAAAGACCATGTGCTGTTAGAGAAAGCCAATAATTTGGCGGAGGCTGCTCAGGAGATTACGTTAAAACTGGACCAAAACAAACTGGCCGAGGTAATCGCTTTAATCCCAGAGGAATGGTTAATTAACGAGTCGGACTCCATGTCCCCTAATGAAATGAGAGCTGCATATATGGAATATATGAATGCGAAACTTGCAATGATCCATTCATTGGTAAAAGAAGCTGAAGATGCAAGATAGAGTTAAATATGAGTATGCCATTATTAGAGTTGTGCCAAAAGTAGAACGTGGGGAATTCTTTAATGTTGGGGTGATTCTTTTTTCGAAGTCGAGAAAGTTTTTGGGTGTAAAATATCTAATCGATCAAAAAAAATTGGAAGCCTTTTCCTCTGAATTGGATTTGAATGATCTAAATGATTATTTAGGGGCTTGGAAATTAGTTTGTGACGGTGCACCTTCCTCTGGGGTTATTGGGAAAATGGAATTAACGGATAGATTCCGTTGGTTGGCGGCTTCCAGAAGTACTATGATACAGACCTCTCAAACACATACCGGCCTTTGCCACGATCCTGAGAAAGAATTGGAGGCTATTTTTAAAAATCATGTGCTGTAAAGAAGCATTTAAGAAGGAAGCTGCAAGGCAATAAAAAATAAATAGGATTCTTCAACCGCAATCCGTCCCATTTATTATGGGGCAAAATTTCCCCTGTTAAAAAATAAAGCTTCCCTAAATTTAAGCCATTGCTCCCCTCGCTTCCTATCTTATTGTAAAGCAAGGGCATAAATATTTCACTTTATCTCTTTCAAACCCTATTTTTGCAGAGAATAGTATAAATCAATTTATAAAATGGGCGAAAGCTTAAAGAATTTAGTTACCGATTATCTTTTAAAAACAGGAATGAGCGAAGCGACAGCCGCATACTTCAATCTTTTCCTCCTCCTTTCCGCACTCCTTGTTATTGTGGCTATCCTGGATATCGTCATCTGGAAAGTTCTAAGGATATTTTCGGTCCGACTCGCAAGACGATCAAAGACCAATTTCGATAATTATCTGGTAGCGCATAAAGTGCCACGTTACCTCGCCCGCATCCTTCCCCTAATGTTATTGTTGCGATTTGTACCCTTAATTTTTTCGGAATTCCCAACCTGGCAAGGACTAATGGAAAAATTTCTACAGATATGCGTGGTAGTACTCACCCTAGTTATTGTAAAAAGCATCTTAAAAAGCACCAATGACCATTTAAAATCTACCACTAGGTATAGGGATAAGCCCATAGACAGTTACATCCAGGTGTTTGTAATCTTTGTATGGCTCATGGGGCTGCTCACCATATTTGCTATTATAACCGACACTACGGTCTGGAAATTTTTCACCGCCTTGGGGGCCGCCTCCGCAGTAATCCTTTTAATATTCAAGGATTCCATTATGGGGTTTGTCGCCAGCATACAGGTCAGTATAAACGATATGGTCCGTATTGGCGATTGGATCACCTTTCAAAAATATGGTGCCGATGGGGATGTGATCGAAATTACCCTGGCTACCGTTAAGGTGCAGAATTTTGACATGACCATCACCACCATCCCAACCTATGCCCTAATATCAGATTCCTTTAAGAACTGGAGGGGAATGGAAACCTCTGGCGGTAGACGTATAAAAAGATCTATAGCCATTTGTCAAAAAAGCATTCGCTTCCTTAAAGAAGAAGATGTGGAGAAGCTGCGAAAAATTCAACTGATCACACCTTATTTAGAGACGCGAGAAAAACAGATTGAGGAGTTCAATAAGAAACATCAATTTAACCGGGAGATTCCAATCAACGGTCGCAACATGACCAATTTTGGGGTGTTTAGGGAATATACAACCCAGTATTTAAAGAACCATCCGGGCGTCAATCAAAAAATGACGCTTATGGTGCGGCAATTGAGTCCCACCCCTCAGGGCATCCCCTTGGAGATTTATGCCTTTAGTGCCGACAAAAGATGGGTGAATTACGAAAATGTGATGTCCGACATATTCGACCATCTCCTGGCCGCCATTCCGTATTTCGATTTAAAGATTTTTGAATACCCCACCACCTATAGCGGCATCCCCCATGTGGAACAGGTGGAGGTTGAATAGTATTAAGTACAGAGTAGTTAGTATTAAGTACAAAGTATTGAGAAGTGAGTAGTGAGATGGGTTCAGTAGTTTCAATAAAGAGATTGCTGCTTTAGGCTATAATACCAGTTAATTTTAATCCAGTTAGGTCCTTGAACTTTGAACAATAAATTTTTGCCTAATGGTATAGTCTACTAAGCATTACTGCTATTTTGGGCGTTCCCCTATCGGGTCGCTCTTTCCGCTATAACTTTTTTGGTTGTAGCGCTTTCTTAAACAATATGATTGGTTTTTGGGCATTATCACAATACCTACAAGGTTTGCTAAACCTTGCAGGATTAGTAAATACACGTCCATAAGGTCAAAAAAGGTTGCCGCTGCAATAGCTAACGCGTTTTCAATTAGTATTAAAATTAGTATTGAGTACAAAGTATTGAGATTTTTGTTCGGCGCTCTTGGCAGTAGGCACTTCGCTATGAACAATAGGATCAAGCTTAAAAGTTGTGTGTAGTTAAAATTATCAGGTAAGCACAATAACAATAATCTACCTTTTAACACGCCTTTCAATACTTTTTTCCATCGATGAAATGCTTAGCATTCATGAATTCCATTAAAAAACAATAGATAAGCATATGAATAAAAAAGTATTCAAAAAAATCTAGGCTTATTTCTCCTTTCTTGAAGTCTACGGGCTTTCCACAGCCGCAGCGCCCAGGCCGCTTTCACAAAGGTGAAGATGCAATTTATGTGTAAATACAAATTTTACATTTCAAATACATTTAACAGTGTTTTCATTTGATTGTTCTTTCATTTGATTGTTCTTTCATTTGATTGTTCTTTCATTTTCTTTGCTTGTCCGATGAAACCGACGTAGGAGGTTCATGAATACCTGATTATAAAATAACAAGCAATGAATAAAACGAACAGGGCCTTTAAAGCGAAGGTACGGTGTACCTTTGTTTTAAGGAGCCGGCCGTAGCGAAGGCCAACGCACCAACTGGCCCCTTCATGTAAATGCAAATCGTTGCATTCACATTACGGTCCTCTACGGATTAGGAAAGACAGGCGAGTAGCTTTCAATACAGGTTTTCGGCCTACTTTTTCTTTTAGTAGTAAATCAAGGAGTTTCAACGTTGGCCGGAGGAAGGTTTACCTACCGGAAGAAGGCGTAGTCGAAGTCACATTGCAATGAAAAATAGTATTAAGTAGTGAGTATTGAGTAGTTAGATTTGTTCGGTACTAGCCTGAAACGAATTAACTCTGAAACCTTATGAAATGGTAATAAAATGAGGCATTGGTAAGTCTCCAGTACAAAGTAGTTAGTATTGAGTCCCTCCCTCGGGCAGCCCCGAGAACACGAACTTTTGCAAACATAAGTTTGGGTATCTTTATGGAAATCAGGGTTAATAAGGTGTATTTAGATCATTGAGATGGAAGTTTGCTTCTAATGGCCTCCACTTTTATGCTGAAAAAGTCCTTACCCCCTGCCCTAAAGGGTGGACTTTTTCTAGACATAGTTTATATGATGATGAATTTTCGCTCCCTTTAGAGTCAGGCAGGATTAAAATTCAGTTTTACTATACAAAAGCTGGCGCAGCCAAATTCCTTAAACGCGAAGGACCGAGATGTAAATGCAATTTATGTGTAAATACAAATTTTACATTTCAAATACATTTAACAGTGTTTTCATTTGATTGTTCTTTCATTTGATTGTTCTTTCATTTTCTTTGCTTGTCCAAAGAAAACGAAACAAAAGAAAAGACACCTCCTCCTATGAATTTTTTAGATCAAATCTAAAAATCGGCTTCAAAACTCCGCGCTTTTTAAAAAAATAAAAAGCTGGATCTCGGAGCTTTTGAAACCTATTCTACGGATTAGGAAAGACAGGCGACTAGCTTTCAATACAGGTTATTGGCCTACTTTGGCAGTAGACACTTCCAAATAAACAATGTAATCCATAGTCAGCTCGATTGAACGATAATAAAGAGAACTCGCAGAAGTAGCTGAACGCCCAGTTCTGTATGGTGCTTTGTCCGTTCATAGCTTAGTTGAGAACGCATGTTGAAATGACTACTAGGTATAAAAGTCCTTACCCCCTGCCCTAAAGGGTGGACTTTTTGCTAACATACGAGGGTCGGGGTGAACGAAAATTCAGTTTTACAAGACAAAAGCCGGCGCAGCCAAATTCCTTAAACGCGAAGGACCGAGATGAAAATGCAATTTATGTGTAAATACAAATTTTACATTTCAAATACATTTAACAGTGTTTTCATTTGATTGTTCTTTCATTTTACTCAAGGTGATTTTTATTGTTTTTTATCGGTTTTCGTGAATCTCCGATTTCTTTGCTTGTCCAATGAAACCGACAAAGGAGGTTCATGAATACCATTGAAAATCAAATATAAATGCATGAACTAAATGAACAAACATCCAAAGCAAAGTAGGAAGCCTTCAGTATAGTTAGTTAACTTCTATGTATAACTACTATATCAGCCAATTTAGCGCTGCGTTATCACGAATTCCTTATTTAAAATTGAAATCACATGAGTAAATCAAAAGATTTGGCGGGATTCACAAACACGCACAAGCCAATGGATTTAATACTTGACACCCAAGTTTGTTATAGCAATTGTTATCTTTAATGCTTTCTACATCACATTGAAATCTGTATCGTTCATGTGTACGCTGAACTTAATATTTGCCTTTAATGCGTTGAAAACTTTTAAAATCGTTTCAATAGTTACGTTCTTGGCACTTCGTTCTAATTTGGATATTTGGGATTTTTGAACTCCGATCAGTTCCCCAAGTTGCTCTTGGGTCAATTTCCGTTCTTTTCGGACCGACTTAATCATTTCTCCGAGAACTTCCATGCTCAGATCGAACTCGTACTTGTCTCGTTCCGGTGTTCCAACTTTTCCGATGTCCTTATCCTTCATTTGGTCAAGGGTCATCATTTTTATCTTTTTCTTTTCCATGACCTTGTTTTTTATTGCTTGAAATACTCCGTTCGAATTTGTTTCGCTTTCTCGATTTCCGACTTAGGGACTTTGTCTGTTTTCTTGACCATTCCGTGGGTGGAAATAACTAACGTTTCGGTTTTCCCTGTCCTGTCCCAAAATGCGAAAAGTCGGTATTGTAGTCCACCGTATTTTGTTCTGAACTCCCAAATATCTTCCGTTAGTTTTTTGAACAGTTTCGGGTTTAGTCCAAGTTTTGCCTTGTCGAGATTGTAATAAATTTTTGCTTTGACTTTCTTGTCGACCGTTGCCATAAAATCAATGGCCTGCTCGAGAAAAATGACTTCGAACCTTTTTTCCATTTCGCCTATTTGTCCGTTTTCAATACCAATATAAGAAATAAAGTTGAATTATATGGAAACTTTTTAATTTTGGATCGCATTAAAGTTAACTGCTATGTATAACTACTATACCATATTCTCGGGATTAAAATTCAGTTTTACCAAACAAGAGCCGGCGCAGCCAAATTCCTTAAACGCAAAGGACCGAGATGAAGATGCAATTTATGTGTAAATACAAATTTTACATTTCAAATACATTTAACAGTATTTTCATTTGATTGTTCTTTCATTTGATTGTTCTTTCATTTTCTTTGCTTGTCCAAAGAAAACGAAACAAAAGAAAAGACACCTCCTCCTATGAATTTTTTAGATCAAATCTAAAAATCGGCTTCAAAACTCCGCGCTTTTTTGAAAAACAAAAAGCTGGATCTCGGAGCTTTTGAAACCTATTCTACGGATTAGGAAAGACAGGCGAGTAGCTTTCAATACAGGTTTTCGGCCTACTTTTTCTTTTAGTAGTAAATCAAGGAGTTTTCACATTAGGCGATGGAAGGTGTCCATAGAGCATTTCACCCTAGTGAAAGCGGCCTGGGCACCGCGGATGTGAAAAATGGATAGCATTTTAAAAGTTTATTGAACACCTAGCCCCACGCTACGACTGGCTCCTCAAATTCAAAGGTACACAGTACCTTCGTTTTTCGGCCCTGGTTCGTTTTTTGGGCGATGCAAAAAATGAACAAACATCCAAAGCAAAGTATAAAGCCTGCATTATAGTGAATAAGATTTTTGTGAAGAAAATCCATTAATTCAACCGGGGGGATAGAACGTTATACCAGCAATCCACCTCCAAGAAGTTAGCTACTAAAAAATGAATCTTCCGACTTTTGTTCCTGAAAAGACGAACAAAATCCACCTTCCCCTCGCAAGGGAAGGAGCTGACGTAGTTTCTCACCACTAAACATTGAAAAATCAGGAAAGGCAATAAGCCGGCGCAGCCAAATTCCTTAGCCGAGAGGACCGATCGGAAAATGCAATGATTTGCATTTGTAGCGAGGGGCCAGTTGGCGTGTTGGCCTTCGCTGCAATAGGCTCTGTAAATCAAATATGAATGCATGAACTAAATGAAAGAACATCCAAAGCAAGGTAGGAAGCCTTCAGTATAGTTAGTTAACTTCTATGTATAACTACTATACGATATTCTCGGGATTAAAATTCAGTTTTACCATATAAAAGCCGGCGCAGCCAAATTCCTTAAACGCGAAATAGTGTACGAAAGCTCCGAAATCAGGAGTCCCTGAAAAGGGACGACGCGGAGTTTCGAACACGGTTTTTCGACCTTGGTGTCGAAAAAATTTATTGTTTAAGGCGCCTTTTTCTTTGTTTCGTTTCTTTTGGGCGAGCAAAAGAAATGAAAAGCAGATAGGTTAGAAAAATCGGTTTAATGCGCTTATGAACCAAGTGCAAAACAAACAACCTGATGAATACCCAATAGAAATGTTTATATTAAAAAAAGAGAAAATAAAATTAGAAATGAAATATCGCTAATAATTGGTAATTAAGGTTTTGGGATGGATTCAGTAGTTTCAATATACGATTAGCCATTAACAATGTGGCTCAGTCTTCAGTAGCCAATTATCGGTAAATAGTAATAAGTACAAAGTATTAAGTATTGAAATTGCTCTGTGCTCTTGGCAATAGACCCTTCCAAATAAACAATGTAATCCATAGTCAGCTCGAATTAACGATAGTGAAGAGAACTCGCAGAAGTAGCTGAACGCACCGTCCTGTATGGTGCTTTGTCCGTTCATAGCTCAGTCGAGAACGCATGTTGAAATGATTAGGTAAAAAGCACTACCCCACCCCTAAAGGGGAGATTTTTTTTTAGGGATAGTTCATTTAATAAGAATTTTCGCTACCTTAAGATCGTGAAAAATGAAAATTCAATTAAATTTCACCTATTTTAATAGCAATCATAACAGTTTACAAATTAACACATTAAAAAATTGCTACTATAAAATTAACATTACTTTAAATATCACAATAATTACAAGTAACTAATTTCTTATTAATTATTATTTCTATCTTTGCGGCTTAAATACTTAACTAAACTAAAAATTTATTGATGTTTTCATTTTTGCTCAGTCCACCCCCTTACGCTGAGTTGAGATGATCGTTTATAATTGACACTTAGAGAAGTTGTTCTTTTTAAATTAATAGTGACTATGGTGCTCATTGAATATATTTCCAACCTACTCTCCAACAAATATATTTTGGCATTTATTGCCGTGATTATTCCAATATTAGTATCCATTAGGACCTACCCTGTAATGATCCTTTTGGTTTCCAAAAAAAGACTGATGGACACCCCGGTGAGTCGAAGCATGCACTCTTCCAGAACCGCTACCATGGGCGGCATAATTGTTTTCATTGCTTTTTCCATAACCCTTATTATTGCGGCACTCCTCTTGGGGCTGCCAAAACTTCAATTAATGAATATCTTGGCCATCATTGGTGGCACCTTATTACTAATGTTTATTGGAGTTAAGGACGATCTGATAGGGATATCACCCAAAAAGAAAATAGGGATACAGATCTTTGCAGCCTGTATTATTGTGCTACTAACCGATTTAAGGATCACCCATGGTTATAATATATTTGGACTAGAAGAATTACCTTATTTGGTATCGGTTTTAATCACCATCTTCATCTTTATATTGGTCATCAATGCCTTTAACCTTATAGACGGATTAGATGGACTTGCAGGGACTATAGGTACGATAACAAGCCTTAGTTTTGGTTTTTTCTATTTTATAAACGATCAGACTACCATGATACTGGTTTCCTTCGCCTTGGTAGGATCCCTATTAGGATTTTTAAGGTTTAATTTATCCAGAAAACGCAAAATTTTTATGGGCGATTCCGGCTCTATGTTCGTCGGTTTTTTATTGGCTTACCAAGCCATTGCCTTTATAAATCAATACCCTCAAACCATAAGTGATCAAAATGTAAATCACGCTCCGATAATGGCAATCGCCATACTTTCTTTTCCCTTATTGGATACCCTTCGGGTCTTTATCATTCGTATTTACCAAAAACGGAGTCCCTTTAGTGCGGACCGAAACCACATACACCACCGATTATTGGACATGAAGTTCTCCCATAAACGAGCCAGTCTAATTCTTGGTTTACTAAATATAGTGGTCATTCTTTTCGCCTTATTGATTAGTGACTTATATATAAATTTACAATTCTACCTCTTAATTTTGGTTGTGCCGCTCATCTATGCCTCCCCTTGGTTATTCACCCGTAAGGAGGGTAAGATACGCTTGGCAGTACCACAGCATATAAGGGAAATAATGGCTAAGGCCGGTTTCTAGTTCCTATGCCCTGGTACGTACTCTTTACCAAGCCTCAAAACGAAAAGAAAGCCGCTTCCCGTCTTCAGGCCATGAACATAACTGCCTATTGTCCGTTACGCATGGAAGTACGACAATGGAGCGACCGTAAAAAGAAGGTCGAGGTCCCCCTATTGCCCTCCATGATCTTGGTACAGCTAGAAGAAAAAGAACGCAATATAGTCTTTCAGGCCCCTGGCGTGGTGCGTTATATGCATTGGCTAGGAAAACCCGCAGTAGTTACCGAAGAAGAAGTAACGGCATTAAAAGAAGTGCAAGCTGCCAAGAACAACCCCACTATTCAAGTAGAAACCATACAACCAGGAACAAAACTGGACCTTTCATCCATGGGTTTCAAAGCCCAAGAAGGCACCGTAAAATACGTCTCCGGCAATCAATGTTGGGTAGTGTTGGAAGGCCTAGGGTTTGTTATTAAAATGGAAATGTGAGAGATAGTATTAAGTAGTGAGTATTAAGTACAAAGTATTGAGATTTGTTCGGTACTAGCCTGAAACGAATTAACTCTGAAACCTTTTGATATGGTAATAAAATGAGGCATTGGTAAGTCTCCAGTACAAAGTAGTGAGTATTGAGATTGCTCTGCGCTCTTGGCAGTAGGCACTGCATAATAAACAATGTGATCTATAGTCAGTTCGATTGAACGATAGTGAAGAGAACTCACACAAGTAGCTGAACGCCCAGTTCTGTATGGTGCTTTGTCCGTTCGTAGCTCAGTCGAGAACGCATGTTGAAATGACTACTAGGTAAAAAAGTCCTTACCCCCTGCCCTAAAGGGTGGACTTTTTGCTAACATACGAGGGTCGGGGTGAACGAAAATTCAGTTTTACTATACAAAAGCCGGCGCAGCCATATACCCTTAAACGCAAAATAGTGTGCGAAAGCTCCGAAATCAGGAGTCCCTGAAAAGGGACGACGCGGAGTTTCGAACACGGTTTTTCGACCTTGGTGTCGAAAAAATTTATTGTTTAAGGTGTCTTTTCTTTTGGTTCGTTTTCTTTGGACAAGCAAAGAAAATGAACAAACACTCATTGCAAGGAGAAATTAATTCAGTATAGTTAGTTAGCTTCTATGTATAACTACTATACAATATTCTCGATATAACTACTAAACGACATTCTCGGGATTAAAATTCAGTTTTACAATACAAAAGCCGGCGCAGCCAAATGTCCTTAGCCGAGAGGACCGAAAATTATTTCCAAATCATCAAATCAACACATTTCTAAATCAACACATTGCTACATTTTCACATTAGCCAATCTTCAAATTAATACATTGCTACATTAATAAATTGTTACATTATCCCAATTTCCTCATCAAAGTCACAAATCCACTATAAAGAATTTTATTAATCGTATTAAAATACCTACTTTTGCGCGTCAAATTTTTAGAACTATCACCGCTTTTCCGTGACCCATTACTGGGACTCACAGCGGCGGAGCCGTGGAAAGATCTCAATAATTATGTAAATGATTATTCTGTTTCCCCGAAACGTATCCCCTATAATATACTATATAATAGCTATTTTAACAATTAACAACTCTTGTCCTAGATAATATATTTAGATCAGACACAAGAGCAAATCACAGTCGCATGAAAACAAAGATCCTTATCATTTTCGGAACCCGACCAGAAGCCATTAAAATGGCACCTCTTGCTAAGGAATTTCTAAAAAACACTGACCTTTTTGATACCAAAATCTGTGTGACCGCCCAACACCGGGAAATGCTGGATCAGGTACTTCAATTTTTCGACATTACCCCCGATTTTGACCTGGATCTAATGAAACCTGGACAAAATTTGTATGGCCTAACGGCAAGTATTATCACCAACTTACAGCCTGTCTTGGAAAATTTTTCACCAGATTATGTTTTTGTTCATGGAGATACCACTACCACCATGGCAGGTGGCATTGCGGCTTTTTACAGTGGCGCCAAGGTGTGTCATATAGAGGCTGGTTTGCGCACCCATAACAAGCGTTCTCCCTTCCCGGAAGAGATCAATCGGCAGGTAACTAGTCGTATCGCAGACTATCACTTTGCTCCTACCACTACTTCTAAAGAAAACCTTTTGGTAGAAAATATAGCTGAAGATAGCATTATTGTTACTGGAAATACCGTGATAGATGCTTTGTTGGAAAGCGTAGAAAAAGTAAATCAAGAGCCTAGCCCCTATATTCAAGAATTTTCAAAGACATTAGGTGATAAAGAGATGATACTGGTAACAGGTCACCGCCGTGAAAATCATGGGGATGGATTTATACGTATCTGCGAGGCTTTGAAGGCCATTGCCTTAGATAACTCGGACCGACTCATAGTTTATCCCGTACACCTTAACCCTAACGTACAAGAACCAGTTAAACGTATTTTAACGGAAGTCCCCAATGTCTTACTATTAGCCCCTTTAGCCTATGAGGATTTCATCTGGATGATGAACAGATCCAAATTAATTATCACCGATAGCGGCGGCGTACAAGAAGAAGCGCCTAGTTTGGGCAAGCCAGTTTTGGTAATGCGTGATACTACGGAAAGACCGGAGGCAGTAGATGCTGGAACGGTCATATTGGTAGGGACTGATACCGATTTAATCGTCTCAGAAGCTTTAGATTTATTGAATAACCCAGATCGATTTGATACAATGAGCCGCTTACACAACCCCTACGGAGATGGGAAAGCATGTAAACGTATTGTGGATTTTATTGGTTCTCTGGAAACCGTTGAAAAAATTTCATAGGCAAGCAATTGAAGCAAGAATCCTCCCTGTCAACTAATAAATATAGCAAAATAAAAATCAAAAATATGAATCCAAAAGTAGTAACTATCGGCCTTGGGTATATTGGCCTACCAACATCTGCATTAATTGCCAAGAACGGAATTCCCGTACTTGGTGTGGACATTAGCCAAAAAGTAGTAGATACTATCAATGCTGGAAAAATACATATTGTAGAACCAGAATTGGATACAGCTGTAGCTGAGGCAGTTAAAAAAGGTTATTTAAAAGCCACTACTACTGCAATGGAAGCGGACACCTATTTAATTGTGGTACCAACGCCTTTTAAAGGAAGGAACGAACCAGATATCTCCTTTGTAGAGGCAGCTACGAGAGGAATACTACCATTATTGAAGGAAGGAGATCTTTACATTATTGAATCAACTTCTCCAATCGGTACTACCGAAACGATGATGGCCTTGATTTATAGCGAACGTCCAGAATTGGAAGGCAGAATACATATTGCCTATTGTCCAGAAAGGGTATTACCTGGAAATGTAATGCACGAATTGGTACATAACGACCGAGTTATAGGTGGTGTAGACGAAAAATCTACTGATAAAGCCTTGGCTTTTTACGGACAGTTTGTTAAAGGTGAGTTACACGCTACCAATGCTAGGACGGCAGAAATGTGTAAATTGGTGGAGAATTCTTCCAGAGACGTTCAGATTGCGTTTGCCAACGAACTTTCCTTAATCTGTGATAAGGCCAATATTAATGTATGGGAACTTATTGCTTTGGCCAACAAACACCCTAGGGTAAATATCTTACAGCCTGGTTGCGGTGTAGGTGGTCATTGTATAGCGGTTGACCCCTATTTTATAGTAGCAGATTATCCTTTGGAATCCCAAATTATAGGGAAAGCTAGGGAAATTAACAACTACAAATCCTTTTGGTGTGCAGAGAAGGTGAAAAACGCCAAATTGGAATACCAGATAAAACATGGCAAAGCACCCTCGGTTGCTGTTATGGGACTGGCATTTAAACCTAATATTGACGACCTTCGGGAATCTCCCGCAAAGTATATCGCCCAAAAGATACTTCAGGATTCCAACAACGAACAACACTATATTGTTGAGCCCAATATTGATGACCATAACGTTTTTAAACTTACAGATTATAAAGTGGCAGCTGAAAAGGCTGACATTATTGTGTTTTTAGTAGCTCATGATGAATTTAAAGCATTGGAAATAGGAAGCAATAAAGTAGTATTAGATTTCTGCGGGATAAATAACTACTAATTAATGAAGTAGTACTTGGGTACAATAATTTTTAAAGAGGCTCTTATTTCTTGAAAATACATAATTCGAATCCATATACTTGAATCTTCGATTACACAAAAGATCTAAAAAACTGTTCTTAACGACGGTGTCTTAATCAGAATGAACATGCTTAAATCTGCATTTTGGAGTTTCTTTGACAGAGTCTTATTCCAACTAATTAATTTAATTATAGCTATTATAATAGCTAGATATTTAGGCCCTAAACAACTTGGTATTATTGCTATAATTACTGGTTATGTTTATTTCTTGAATATTTTCGTTGATGGCGGTATGACAATTTCTATTATTCGTAGTAAACATATTTCAGCAACGGAGATTTCTTCAATTTTTTATTTCAACTTCTTAGTTAGCATATTTTTTATCATATTAACATTCGCTATTTCTAATACAGTAGAAAAGTATTTTCAAGTTAAAGAACTCGCCTATTATTTAAACATTTCCTCACTAATTCTGTTATTTAATTCATTTGCCTTTGTTAGATATGCGAAATTAGAACAGAAAATGAAGTTCAAACTACTTAGTATTATAAATTTGATTACAATTATAATTTCTGGAACAATTTGTTTGGTAATGTTAAATACAGGTTTTGGAATTTTCGCTGTTGTTCTATTTGGGATTAACACTTCAATAATTAAAAATAGCTGTTATTTGATTCTTACTCCTAATTTTAAGCTTAAGAAATTCAACCTTCAAGCCCTCAAACTCCATTTACGATTTGGCAAGAACCTATTATTATCGAGCAGTATAGAAGCGATTTACAGTAATGGCTTTCCAATTTTAATTACCAAATTGTTCACTGGATATGATGCTGGAATTTTTTTTCAATCCAAGAAATTAATAGATGGGCCAACAAATTTAATTTCAGGAGCAAGCAGAAGGTTACTACTTCCTTCAGCTGCAAAATTTGACAATGATTTGGAAAAATCGAATCTACTACTAATGAACATTCTAAAGAGTGTTAATTTTGTTTTAGTTCTAATGTTGGCTCTTTTATTTATAAATGCAGAGTATATTATTTTAAAATTAATGGGTCCCGAATGGCATGATTCAATTATTATCTTAAGAATTTTGATTTTTGGAATGCTTTTTTACCCGTCATTCTTTTTGTGCGTAGATATCTTCAAAGTTCAAGGTGCTTCACATCTTTATTCACGAATAATAATTTTTAGTAGAATATTTTCAATAATATTAGTTCTATTGTCTTCATTTTTAGGTTTTTATTATTTAGTAGCATTTTTTTCGATCGCTCAATTACTTATTTACTTAATTGTGGTGTACAAACTTAAAATAGAATATTCTTTTTCAATGTTAAATATTTTTAAAACTATTTTTCCATTTATATTTATAATGGTTCCTACTTTATACCTATTAGATTTAATTGAAATCGAAGTAAAATATCCCCTAATTATATTAGGGTTGAAATCACTTTTATTTATAGTCGTTTATTTATGCTCTAGCATACGATTTATGAATTATAATCCCCTAAGAACTATTTACTTAAAAGTAAAAAAATAAGAACATTTTTAAATGTAACACTAACTTTTCCCACTTGTGGTTTAACACATGTTATAACCATAGAATGAAAATCTTGCCAAAAAGCAAGAATTTATATTGAAATAATATTTATAGTAAAGATATACTGAAAGAAAATCAGCGATTCTAAAAAGATGAACATTTGACAGGATTTACTATGGACTAGTATGATTAATTATCCATTAAAATCTGAAAATATTTAAAGATTCAAAAATTTAATTGTATTATAACAAAACTCTAAGGTTCTCGAATAATAGTTCTTTTGATTGAGTGAATAAAACTTAATTAAAATCGCTAACAAAATTGTTTCTTAGAAAAATATTAGCCTAGTATAATTAATATAAAAAGTTAGAAATTTAAAATGAAAAAAGATGTAATAGTATTCCTATTAACTGAAGTTCATAATTACCACATCTCTCTATTTAAAGAAATCATTATAACTTATAATTATCCTTTAGTAATTATTTATAAAGATCAAAACAATAAAACACCATACAAGCCACCTAGCATTGAGGGAATAACTTTTAAAGGGAGAAGTGAATTTAGTGAGTATTTAAATTTTAAATCATTTATAAACAGTCTCTCTGTGAAATTAGTGCGAACTTCCGGATGGGTGGATAAGGATTATTTGAAAATATCAAAATTTTTAAAAGGAAAGGGAGTTGCCACAGTTGTTGTTTCTGACACTCAATGGAAAAACACTTTAAAACAAACTGTAGGAGCTTTTCTTTATGGTTGGTATATAAGAAGCTGTTTTACTAAAATGATGGTGGCAGGACCATACCAATTTGAATATGCTAGAAAACTTGGTTTTTCCAAAAAAGATATTCTTTTTTCTAACCTTAGTGCCGATACATCAGTGTACGGTAACCTAGAGATTAAAACAACATTCGAAAAAACAATACTATATGTAGGAAATTTAGAAAAAACCAAAGGAACACATTTCCTCTTAGACGCTTGGTCTTCTATTTCAAATAAAAAGGAGTGGAAGCTGGAGTTAATAGGAAATGGAAGTTTGTTTGAATCTAAAATTTCTGATGATATTCATTACCTAGGCTACCTTAATAACAAAGAAATAAGTAAATCGATGAGAAATGCCGCATTTTTTGTATTACCTAGTAAAAGTGAACAGTGGGGTGTTGTAATGCATGAAGCAACATTATCGGGATTACCTATATTATGTTCTGACGAAGTTGGCTCAATTCCTTTGTTTTTAATAAAAGAGTACAATGGATTTACGTTTGCAACTGGTAATATAGACCATTTAAAACAGCAATTAGAAAAAATAATAAATCTTACTAATAAAGAAATATTTTTGATGAAGGAAAACAGTCTGAGTCTTGGTTCTAGAATAACGACTCCAATATCTGCCGCCTCATTAATGGCAGCAATAGAAAAATAAATATAGGTGAGTTTTTCTACTAAATTTTAATTGCAATCAGTTTTTGAAATAATTATAAACTGTACCACCTAAAACTTTCTTATAACAACAACTTTCCCATATAAACCTATACGAGGTTTTCTCTTCTAAATTTGGAAAAAACATCCATAAGCTATAAGTGTTGAATTTTATAAGTAATTCCCCTCAGCCAAGGATTTTATAATCAAATATATAGAATTGGGAAATTGTACTAAACCAACCCTCACAATATAATAATTAGACCATATCTATTGCTTACAGAGTTGGATGAAATAATTGTTGTTAAAAAAACATATGAAAAAAATAAGAAATATTTTAATATTAAATATCTTCATTGTTTATTGTTTTTTAAGTCCCACAAGTGAAGTTTTCTATTTTTTAGGTTATTTAGGATTATTGGTTAATATAGGTTCGTTACCGAAACTAATAAATTACAATTTAAATCTAAAGTTGATTTTAGGTTTATTAATATTGATGAGTTTTTTATTTAACATTAATTACGACAATTCTTTTAAAGATTATCTAAATGCATTTAATATATTACTACTTCTATTTTTATTTCCATATTTTATTTCCAAAGATTTAAAAATCCATATATTTTCTATCATTACCATAATAACAGTTATTCTATTTTCCCAGTTAGCTTTTATTTTTGATATTAGTATTATAAAAGGAGTGATCCTTACTATTTATAATGACGAATCGTCTGAGTTTGGATTTGATAGATTTATAAATACTGGAAGAAATGGTGGAATCTATTATAATCCAAATCAGGCTTCAAAATATTTAACTATTTTATTAGCACTATCATTAGTTGTAATAAAAAATAACAAATTAGATTTTTTAATAATCCTTTCTATTCTTTTGGGCATATTTCTTACTGGTAGTCGAACAGGTATGCTAGTTGCTTTAATCATTATTGCTTGCAATATTTTTATAGTACAAAGGAAGTATATTTACGGGGTCACCTTAACTTTATGTGGTTTACTTATTTCCATTATTATAACTCCTATTGCTGACAGTAGAAGTTTTCAGATTAGTAATTCAGGTAGTATTCAATATAAACTAGACATATTCTTTGAATACATCAATAATGTAATTAAAAAAGATTCATTAATTAATTTAACCTTTGGTAATTTTACTTCTGATTATAATTCCCTGATGACTAAATTTGAATTTATCCAAACTTCTCATTTTGGTTTTGATTCTGAATTTGGGATGGCTATATCATTTTTGGGAGTTTCTTTTTGGTTTACTTTATTAATATTCTATTATAGGCAACTGCTTTTATTACTTAAAAGCAAATTCATTTTAATATTTATCCCATTTATTTTTTGGCCAATAACATCTACAGTTTTGTTTTCATTTAAAACTAGTTTAGTTTATATGGTATTGTTAGGGTTTGGTGTTTCAATTGTAAAAAATGGCTTACGCGGCAATTTTTACAAATAATGTTTTTAATAGTTTAACATGAAATATAATAAAGTTTACAAAGAGGATGTAACAATTGATCAAATTTCAAGGCTTTTTAAATCAGTTTGGGATTTAGATGATTATTCTAAAATTTACAATAAAACGAATTGGGCCTTCAACAATGATTTTTCGAAAATTCTGTTATTTGAAGATAATAATAAACTTATCGCGGCAAGAGGTGGTATATATTGGCCTTTGCAAATAGGTCAAAATAGTATTAAAACAGTACAATTTCACGGAACTTGTGTTCACCCCAGTTACAGGAGAAAAGGTATTTTTTCTGACATAAATAAATTGTTTTTAGCAGAAGCTAATGAAGATGGAGTAGATTTCATTTTTAATATTTCGGTTGATATTTCAAGAAAAGGATATGAGAAATTAGGATGGGAATATATTTCTGGATTTAGAAGATTAACATATATAAGGAAGCCTCTAAAATTTATTACTCATAGGAAAAAACAAAATTCTATTAGTGATCCTACTATAGATTTAGGCGATATTATTGTACCTCAATCTTTTATTGAGGCGAGAAATACAAAGCTTTCAAAAACAGTTCATTGTAAGTATAGTAGTGAGTTTTTAGAATGGAGACTTAGTAATAGTTATGAAAATTATGGTAAAACGCAAACTAGTAAGGGGCTAATAATTTATAAAGTAAAGAATAATAAAAACGGCTTGAAAGAGGTGATTATTGGCGAAGTTTTTTTATTAGAATACAATTATAAAAATTTTTCAGAAGTTTTAAAATTACTTATTGACAATGAAAATCCGGATTTATTATTTACTTATATTTTTAAAGGACATCCATGTTATTTGTATTTTATAATGAACCTATTTCTGCCTAATCCAAAAAGATATAATTTAAATTTTGGAACAAAATTTTTAAATAAAGGTTTGCAGTCGAACATGTTAAATAAAAAGTGGGCTATTTGCTTTCTAGACATTGATACTTTTTAATAATGAAAAAAAAATAAGAAATATTTATTTAAGGATTGCAGGGAGTTTAAAACACCCTCAACCGGGAGTTCATATTATAAATTCTCATTATGTAACTGTTAATGAGGTTGATTTGGTCAATGACCATAGAATATTTGAAGTCTATTTAAAGTCTTTAAGTAAATTTGCAACTTTTATTTCACCTCAAGAAGCAACCAAAAGAATTAATGAAAATGATATTCCTAAAAATAAGGTGCTAATCGCATTCACGTTTGATGACGGTTTTGAAGAATGTTATAGCATTATAGCCCCATTACTAGAAAAATACAATTGTAGAGGAGCTTTTTTTATAAATTCAAACTATGTCGAATCTGATGAGAATTATCAAAGAGAATTTAATAAACGCGTAGCAATATCTACTAAAAAACCAATGAGTTGGAATCAGGTAATTGACCTTCATAAACGAGGTCACGTTATTGGATCTCACAATCTAGATCATACTAATTTCGCTGAATTAAAACCAAAGGAAATTGAATTTCAATTAAAAAGAAATAAGGAAATATTAGAAGCGAAATTGAATTATGACAACGAATATTTTGCGTGGACTTATGGGCAAATGCTACATTTTCCAAAAGCAGTGTTAGATATAACAGAGAAATATCATAAATACATTTTCAGCGGAACAAATTATAAGAGATATTTCTCCTACAACGGAAGAGTTTTAAATAGAAGACACCAAGAAGCATTTTGGCCCTTTTCTCACGTTAAGTATTTCGTTTCTACTAAAAAAAGATAATTATGAAACTTATTATCAACACGTCAAATATTGTTATAGGTGGAGGAATACAAGTTTCTTTATCATTTCTAGAAGCCTTGATAAGTCATCCGGAAAACGAATACCATATTTTCCTATCGCCAAAGATTAGTGAACAGTTAGACAAAAGTACATTTCAAGGTAACTTTAAATTTTATAAAATACCAATATCACCTTCTAGTTTACTTAAAGGGTTTAAAACCAGAAAAAAACTTTCGTTACTTGAATCACAAATTAATCCAGATCTAGTATTTACCGTGTTTGGACCAGCTTATTGGAACCCAAAATCTTTACATGTTTCAGGTTTTGCTAATGGTTGGTGTTATACTCCTAATTCTATCGCTTTTAATTATTTACCTCGATTGGCGAGGATAAAGTCTAGATTTTTAATCACAATAAAAAACTACTTTATAAAGAAATCTGATTTTTTAATTGTTGAGACTGATACAGCAAAAAAGAATATAATATCTCATCTTAAAATTAAGGAAGATAAAATATTTGTTGTAGGAAATACTTTTCATCAAGTTTTTGAAAGTCATGATAATATTGAATGGAATGCTATAATCGAAAAATCAAAATGCTACAAACTTTTAGTATTAAGTTCATTTTATCCTCATAAAAATTTACTTATTCTAAATAAGGTAGTTGAAATACTTAGAGAGAAGTCACATAATAAATTTAAATTTTTTCTAACCATACCAGATGACAAATTTAACGAAGCATTTCCTGAAAATGATATGATTGAAAACCTTGGTCCTCAGAATATTCAAGATTGTCCTGGATTATATAAAAGTGTCGATGCATTATTTCTACCAACTTTATTAGAAACATTTACAGCAAACTATCCTGAAGCCATGGTTATGAGAAAACCTATATTAACATCTGACCTTGATTTTGCACGAGAGTTGTGTGGAGATGCAGCACTATATTTTAATCCACTATCAGTTAGCGATATTACAGAAAAAATAATGGATTTAGAAGGAGATGAAAGTCTTAAAATTCGCTTAGTTACTGCTGGTGATAAACGCTTAAAAGAGTTTGAAACAGCAGAAAGTAGAACAAATAAATATTTAGAGATTTTCAAGAAATTAAAAGCCTGAATGATTAAGCAGTAAACCAACTGTTTAATTTAGTATGCTAGATGAAATTATGAGTATAGCAATATTTTTAAAAAATAATTTAAAAAATATTCCACCAAATCTAGGTGAAATTATTAATAGGATACCATATTCTAAGAGACCAGGTATTGGAAATGTTTATAAACTAAGAAAAAAAGAAATCCATGATTTTGAGTTGTTTTCTGTTGAGCAAAAAAATGACTTCATTTTTAAACGAATGAAAAATCTAGTTGATTACGCCTATGAAGAAGTTGTGTTCTATAATGAATATTATAATCAAAAAGGATTTCATCCAGATCACTTAAAAACGTTCGAAGACATCCAACGAATACCAATTGTTGACAAGGGAACCCTAAATAGTTACGATATTGAAAAACGAAGTGCAAAAATTAAAGGAAGATATATAGTAAATACTGGTGGCTCATCAGGTACACCTTTCAGTCTATATATTCAGCCAGATTCTATGGGGCATGAATGGGCGCATATGCATCATATATGGGAAAAGTTAAACTTTAAAGCATCAGATTTAAAAATAGTATTTGGTGGTAGAAGTGATTTAAAAAAAGTAGTGGAATACGATGTTGTTAGAAATCATTTTGCTATTGATATCTATGCAGATTATAAGCTAGTTGCTGAAGAGTTAAAAAAGATACTCAAAAAGCGTAAAATTAAATATCTTCATGGTTATCCTACATCTATCTATGACTTTGCCGTCTTCTGTAAAAAGGAAGATTATGAATTGCAACAATTGTTGTCAGCTAATTTAAAAGGAGTTTTTCTAGGCTCCGAATATCCGCATGAACATTATCGGAACGTTATAGAGAATGTTTTTAATGTAAAAACAATTTCATGGTATGGCCATACAGAGCGAGCAGTGTTGGCTTATGAAAAAACAGAAAAGTTTACCTATGAACCATTTGGTACTTATGGGTTTACTGAGGCCTTAAAATTCAAAGATGAATATCATTTGGTTGGTACAAGTTTTTATAATTTTGCAACTCCCTTGATACGATACAACACAAACGATATAATAGCAGATGTAAAGGCATCAAATGGAATATTAAAAAGTTTTAAAGTCACTAAAGGGCGAGAAGGGGAATTTGTAATTGATAAAAACAATAAGAACATCAACCTAACGGGGCTTATTTTTGGAAGACATCATGAAATATTTAATCATTCTAAATTTATACAAGTAAAACAGGTTAAAGCGGGTGAGATAGAACTACATTTTGTTTCTGATTCGATATCAGAAGAAGAGGCAAGAAACTTATTCGATCTTCGAAACTTAGATTTAGATGTAGCTTTTGTAAAAAGAAGCGAACCATTTAGGACTCCTTCAGGTAAGGTAAACCTATTAATTAAATAAAAATATGAAACAAATTATACAATCCTTTAAAACAGGTGAAACTATATTAGAAGAAGTACCAGCTCCACAAGTGAAACGAGGGCAAATACTTATTCAAACTACAAGAAGCTTAGTATCTTTAGGAACTGAACGTATGTTAGTTGAGTTTGGAAAGTCAAACTTAATTTCCAAGGCACGTCAACAGCCTGATAAAGTAAAACAGGTTTTAGACAAAATAAAAACCGAAGGATTAATGCCAACATTAGAGGCTGTTTTTAATAAACTAGGAGAGCCGTTGCCACTTGGCTATTGTAATGTAGGGAAAGTCATTGGTGTAGGAGAGGGAGTTTCCGAGTTTAAAGTTGGCGATAGAGTAGCGTCTAATGGGCAACACGCAGAGTTTGTGAGTGTGCCAAAAAACTTGGTGGCTCATATTCCTGATAACATAAGTGATGAAGAAGCTGCCTTTACGGTAATAGGTTCCATTGGTTTACAAGGCATGCGTTTGCTTAATCCTACATTTGGAGAAACCGTGGTGGTTACTGGCTTAGGTCTTATAGGCCTTTTAACCGCACAAATGTTACTGGCAAACGGATGTAGAGTAATAGGTATAGACATTGACCAATCTAAGCTAGACATAGCGAAACAATGGGGAGTAATTCCTATCAATCCAAAACAAAGTGATGTTGTAAATGAAGTTACAGAACTAACAAATGGCGTTGGTGCTGATGGCGTAATTATTACGGCGTCAGCCAAAACAGATGCGATTATTTCTCAAGCAGCTCAAATGTCTCGTAAACGAGGTCGCATTATTTTAGTAGGTGTTATTGGTTTAAATATCAGTCGTGCAGAGTTTTATGAAAAAGAACTTAGCTTCCAAGTGTCCTGTTCTTATGGCCCTGGACGTTATGATGAGGATTATGAAGGAAGAGGAACAGACTATCCGTTACCTTTTGTTCGTTGGACGGAAAAACGTAATTTTGAGGCTATTCTTCAAGCTATTTCATCAGGTAATTTAAATGTAAAAGAGCTTATAACAGAACAAATTCCTCTGGAAGATTATATGAAGATTTATGGAGAGATAGGCAGCAGCCGTTCCATTGCTTCTATACTTACATACCCTAAGCAAACTCAATTAACACCATCCCATACTATATCGATTAGTGGTAAGAGTTATGAAGGTAGTAAAGGTGTTATTGGAGTAGTCGGTTCAGGGAATTTTACCAAAATGACAATGCTACCAGCACTCAAAAATAGCGGAGCAGAGTACAAATATATTGCTAGCCAAGGTGGGGTTAGTGGTACGGCCATGGCTCAAAAGCACGGATTTAGCCATTCTACAACAAATTATAAGGATATATTAAATGATCCTGATGTTGATCTTGTATTGATTACTACGCGTCATAATCTACACGCTCCAATGGTAATTGATAGTTTGCAAGCTGGGAAGCATGTATTTGTAGAGAAACCTTTGGCTTTAAATAATTCGGAGCTAAATACTATAATTTCAGCTCACGAAAAAGCTGGAAGTAGTTTGACCGTAGGTTTCAATAGAAGATTTTCGCCTCACGCACGCAAGATGAAGGAGTTGGTGGGTAATTCTGTAATGAACGTAATTGCCACTATGAATGCTGGAAATATTCCAGCCAATGTGTGGGTACACGATATGCAAGTGGGAGGTGGAAGAATTATTGGAGAAGCCTGTCACTTTATGGATTTGATTACCTATTTAACAGGGAGTAAAATAAAATCTGTTTGTATGAATGCCATGGGCATGAATCCAGCGGAAAATACCGACAATGCTTCCATACTTTTACAATATGAAAACGGTTCTACAGGAGTTATAAATTATTTCTCAAATGGCTCAAAGGCCTACTCAAAAGAACGGGTGGAGGTTTACTGCCAGGAACGTACTTTGATAATGGATAACTTTAGAGTAACTAAAGGTTACGGATTTAAAGGATTTAGTAAGTTAAAAACAAAACTAGACAAAGGACATAAAGCCCAATTTACTGAGCTTATCGCTGCTGTAAAGAAAGGTGGCAGTCCATTAATCCCGATGGATGAAATAGTAAACACCACTCAAGCTTCTTTTGCAGCTATAGAGAGTTTGAAAAAACGAGGATGGATAGATATTGAAACTTCAAAAAGTAGATAAAAACTATTTTGTACCAAGGAACTTTTTTTGTATTATAATAAATATATTCTGCTCTTTTTGAGTGAGATTAATGTAACCATAGAGTGTTAAATAAATTAAATAGATCTTTTCAATTAGTTCAAAATATGGGCGCACGATATACTATTTATCGTGTACGCCATGAACTAGAAAGGAAACTAGGGGTTTTAAAAAAAAGACACCCAATCAATCCATCATTTAAACAATTTATATCATTAGAAAAATGGAGGAAAGAAACCCCTCCGTTTTTTTTTGAAGGAAAAAACATTTCCTTAACTCCCACGCCTCAAGAATCTTTAAAAAAGCGAGTTGAGGCCATGAAACAGGGCAGGTTTGTGCTGTTTGGTAAAGTGGAATACGACTTAGGGAAAGATTATGATTGGGTAACTAATCCTGTAACTGGCTATCGCTATGATGTAAATGAACATTGGTCCACTATAGCCGATTTTTCTGAAGAGAGAGGAGATATCAAATTTGTCTGGGAAAAATCGCGCTTTGCCTTTTTAACGGATATTATTCGTTACGATTTTCATTTTCAGGAAGATCAATCGGAGTTTGTGTTTGGACAGATTATAGATTTTATAGAGAAAAACCCTATTAATTGCGGGCCTAACTATCGCTGCAGTCAGGAAATCAGCCTTCGTACCATGAATTGGACTTTGGCACTATATTACTATAAAGATGCTCCTAATCTAACAGAGGAGCGTTTTGAAAAAATAATGCATGCAATTTATTGGCAGCTGCATCATATATATCATCATATTGACTTTTCGAGGATAGCGGTTAGAAATAACCACGCCATCACAGAAACCTTGATGCTGTATTTATCCGGACTATTATTTCCATTCTTGCC
Source organism: Arenibacter antarcticus (assembly GCF_041320605.1). Taxonomy (NCBI): domain Bacteria; kingdom Pseudomonadati; phylum Bacteroidota; class Flavobacteriia; order Flavobacteriales; family Flavobacteriaceae; genus Arenibacter; species Arenibacter antarcticus. Next base: position 3,510,803 of record NZ_CP166679.1, on the reverse strand, counting down.
TGATACGGCCAAATGGAGCAAGGAAGGTGAAAAATGGTTTCAACAGGAGGTAGAGTATCAAATCTATCCAGATGGCACCTTTCTACAATTTAGTATGAACTATCATCGTGTAGTAGTTCAATTATTAACTTGGGGCTTGCGATTGGCAGATCTACATGGCAAATCTTTTTCGCCTATTATAAAGGAAAGAGCAGCGCTTTCCCTGAAATTTCTAGATGTTTCTTCAGATTCCGTAAGCGGGAAATTACCTAACTATGGCAACAACGATGGCGCCTTATTCTATAAATGGACAGAGGATGACTTTAGAGTATATACTTCTCAGTTGAATGATTTACGAGCCGTTTTAGAAAATAGTGTAAGTAAAATCCAAGAAAGTCAGGCATGGTATGGACTGAAGGATTTTAAGGTTGTTGAAGGAAATATACAAGGTGTTTACGAATTTCAAGATGGTGGTTATTACATTCATCAGGAAGATACTATAAAGACTTTCCTTAGGTGTGGTTCATACAAAGACAGACCTTCCCAAAGCGATAATCTTCATTTAGATATTTTTAAAGATGGTATTAATTACTTGTGGGATAATGGCACCTATAAATATAATACCGATAAAGAAACAGTAGATTACTTTACTGGGTGTGAAGGGCACAATACACTGTCGCTAGAAGGTCATAACCAAATGCTACGTGGAGGCCGCTTTATTTGGTATTATTGGATTAAACGTGCCAAAGCTAAAATGAGTGAATCTGCAAAACAAATGATTTTTGAAGGGGAAATTGAAGGGTTTCAATATCTAGAAAAAGAAATTATTCATTCACGAAAAGTTGAAAAGAATAGAGGTGAGAACCAATGGCTAGTTACCGATAAACTGAGTAAAGCTAACGGAAAGGAAAGAAGTGTTTATTGGCATGTTAACCCGGAAGTTTTTAAGCTTGTGGAAATCCAGTGCAAAACTCTTGATGGCAAAATCATAACTCCTAAAGTAGAAGAGAAATGGCATTCAAGTTATTACGGAGTAAAAGAAAAAGGTATACGCTATAGTTTTAGAAGCCAGCAAACCATGATTACAACAATAACATTAAAAGAAACTTAGTGAAAATATTATTGATACACCAATATTTTTTGGAAAAAGGAGAAGGCGGTGGTTCCCGCTTTAATGAAATGACCCAAGTTTGGGGTAATCTAGGCCATTCAGTAACTGTATTGGCGGGAATGGTGAATTATATCACAGGAAAAAAACCAGAACGCTACAAAGGCAAATATTTTTTTAAGGATGCTCCATTCTATAAGAATGTCGATGTAATTCGTTGCCACGTATCAAAAAGTTACAACGTAAATTTTCTAGGAAGATTATGGGGTTATTTTTCTTTTATGTTCTCCGCTATTTGGGGAGGTTTATTTAAAACCAAAGGGAAATATGACGTGATTTTAGTAACCTCTCCCCCTTTATTTGTCGGTATGACCGCCTATGTACTTTCCAAAATAAAAAGAGTTCCATTTGTTTTTGAAGTAAGGGATTTATGGCCAGAGTCGGCTATTGACACAGGTGTATTACAAAATAAAATGATCATAAAATTGGCTTATTGGTTTGAAACGTTTTTATACAAACGAGCCAAGTTAATAAATGTTCTAACCCCAGCCTTCCGTGACAAATTAATAGAAAAGGGAATAGCTCCAGAGAAAATTATCTTTATTCCAAATGCCGCCGATTTCACCTTATCTGAAAGACTTAGCACTTTTGATGCGCAATCTTTTAAAAAGGAGATTGGGCTAGATCATAAATTTGTGATTACTTATGTAGGTGCTCACGGTGTAGCCAATCATTTAATTCAGCTATTGGATGCTGCAGAACATTTTAGGGACACCAACATAACCTTCCAATTGATAGGGAGTGGAATGCAAAAACAAATGCTCCAAGAGGAAACTAAAAAACGTGGTTTAGAGGAACATGTTATTTTTAGAGAACCAGTAGCCAAGGAAGATGTGTTTAAGTATATTTTGGCCTCAGACATGGGGGCATCTGTACTTAAAAAAGTAGATACCTTCAAAACAATTTACAGTAATAAAACCTTTGATTACATGTCTTGTAGAGTCCCAGTCTTACTTGCTATAGATGGGGTTTCTCGGAATTTAGTAGAAACCGCAAACTGTGGAATATACGTTGAACCCGAGAATGCACAGGATATTGCAGAGAAGTTAAAGGCTATTTACCGGAAGCCGGAAGAACTACATAACATGGGAGTCAATGGGCACGAATACGCCAAGCTACATTTTGATAGGGAAAAGCTTGCACAACAGTATCTATCTCATATTCAATAAATTAATAAAATCCTTGGTACATAGTTTTTAATTATTCCAACTATAACCATATTTCCGAAGATTTTATTAAATCAGAAAGTTGTAAGTTTATTAATACAATCTAGAAATTCCTATAAAATTGAACCTAAAAAAGCATATAGCACTTATAGGATATTCCGGCCACGCTTATGTGTGTTTAGAGACTGCAACTTTACTGGGCTATGAAGTTATAGGCTATCATGATTTTAATAAATTAGATGGTAACCCTTACAAATTACAATACTTGGGGCCCGAAGAACAATTTGAGCAACACAAAGGAATGTTATTCGGAAGTATTGGAAATAACAACATCAGGGAAAATGTCTTTAAAACTATTTCCACTATAAAAACGGATATGTTTATCTCCTTACTCCATCCATCTGCAATAATCTCCAAAACAGTTTCTGTAGGCACCAATGTTCTTATTTCAGCAGGGGCCATTGTGAATGCCCTTAGTACTATAGAAACAGGTGTAATAATAAATACAGGAGCTATTGTTGAGCATGAAGCCAATATTAAATCCTTTGCCCATATAGGCCCAGGTGCGGTACTTGCTGGTAATGTTACTGTAGGCGAACGCAGCTTTATAGGGGCAGGCGCAGTTGTTAAACAAGGAATAACTATTGGTGATGACGTGGTTGTAGGGGCCGGAGCAGTAGTCATTAAAGATGTTCCTGATAATCAAACGGTAATAGGTAATCCCGCAAAACAACTTGTCAAATAAAATTGGTAACGGTTACTTGAATGATTAGTGAACAGATGCAGCAGGTTAGAGCGATTGAAATATATAGTTATTGAAGATTCAAGAATTCAAAGATTCTATAAAAATCGGAGATTGTAGTCTGTCGTATTGTTGAGTGATAAAAGGACTGATTCAGCTGGTTAGAAGGATTGGAGATTTTAGTTTAAGGAGATTCAAGAATTCAAAGATTTAATAAAAATCTCCGATTTTTATTATTCAAATATTGACCAACTAATAATTGAGCCTAGACCAACAATTTAAAGGTTTAACTAATCTTTGAATCCTTAAATTATTGAATCATTGAATTAAAGAGTGATTCAAATATTGAAAAACTAATAATTAAAACTAGAACACCAATTTAAAAATTAACTAATCATTGAATCCTTAAATTGTTGAATCATTAAATTAAAGAGTGATTCAAATATTGACCAACTAATAATTGAGCCTAGAACACCAATTTTAATATTAACTAATCTTTGAATCCTTAAATCATTGAATTAAAGAGTGATTCAAATATTAAAAAACTAATAATCACAACTAGAACATCAATTTAAAGATTAACTAATCATTGAATCCTTATATCATTGAATTTTTGAATTAAGGATTGAAACATAAAATTAAAACTAACGAATAATGATCCCTTTATCTATCCCCAAATTAGAAGGCAACGAATGGAAGTACGTAAAAGATTGCCTAGATACCGGCTGGATCTCCTCTGCCGGAAGTTATGTTACCCAATTTGAAGAGATGGTCGCCGAGTATGCCGGTGCCAAATACGGTGTAGCGTGCATGAATGGTACCGTAGGACTGCATATTGCGCAAATCTTGTTAGGGGTTACTGCGGACGACCACGTTATTGCACCTAACATCACCTTTATAGCAACTTTAAATGCCATAAAATATACAGGAGCAACCCCAATTCTTATAGATGTGGATTCCAACAATTGGCAAATGGATCTAGATCTTCTTGAAAAGTATTTACAGGAGGAGACTACAAAGAAGGAAACCGAAACAGGGCTGTTCAGCTTTGATAAACGCACTAACAAACGTGTCCGTGCCATAATGCCTGTCCATGTATTGGGTAATATAGGCGATATGGATCGTTTAATGGCCATTGCTGAAACCTACCATTTAGAAGTGATAGAAGATACTACCGAGGCATTAGGATCTACTTTTAATGATAAACACGCTGGGACATTTGGAAAATTGGGGGTCTTCAGTTTTAATGGGAATAAAATTATTTCCACAGGTGGTGGCGGAGTTATCGTCACTGATGATGAAGAATTAGCAAAAAAGGCTAAACATTTAACCACCCAAGCAAAAATCAGTGCCATGGATTATATTCATGACGAAATTGGGTATAATTATCGCCTGGTAAATGTGTTGGCCGCAATTGGTGTGGCACAAATGGAACAATTTCCAACCATCTTAAAGGATAAGAGAGGCATGGATGCCTTTTACCGTAAGGAGTTAAATGGAGTTGGAGATATTAAATTTCAAGAAATTCCTGAAGGAACAAATCCCAATGGCTGGTTGTTTACGTTTAGCACCTCCCGTATGCGAGAACTATTAGAATATTTAAATGCTAATGGAGTGCAATCTCGTCCATTTTGGATGCCCATGAACCAATTGGACATGTTTAAAGACGAGTTTTACTTTAATAAGACTGATGTTTCAGCTTCTGTTTATGATACCAGTATTAGCATTCCAAGTTCAGCCGGCATAACACAAGAACAAATGGAGAAAGTAGTAGCTACCATTAAAGCTTTCTATAAATAAAATCTCCGATTTTACCATTCTATGATTCAATAAAAATCTTCGATTTTTTTTATTCAAAGATTTATAGGTTGTAAAGGGAATTAAGATTTACATGAGCTCCTTGAATCCTCGAATCTTTGAATTTTTTCACTTTGAATCTTTGAATCTTTGAATTTTCGAATAATAACCCTTGAATTAAAAAAAAATGAACCTCATAGACATTCCCCATTTCATTAACACCTACATCACTAAAAGATCCCAAAGTCTTTTCCAAAGTGATATTCAAAATAATAAAGAACTTCTTAGTAGTAAAATAGCAGGCAAATCGGTTTTGGTTATTGGCGGGGCTGGAACTATTGGCTCCTCTTATATTAAAGCTATTTTGAAATTTAAGCCCGGTAAACTTTATGTGGTGGATACTAATGAAAACGGGCTTACAGAATTAACACGTCAATTACGATCGGACGCCAATATGTTTGTCCCGGACGACTTTAGAACCTATCCCATGAATTTTGGGGATCCGGTGTTTAAAAAAATGTTCTTGGCGGAAGGACCATTTCATATCGTTGCCAATTTTGCTGCACATAAACACGTGCGTAGTGAAAAAGACAAGTATTCCATTGAAGCCATGATAGACAATAACGTTTTCAAGGCAAAGGAATTTTTGGATTTATTGGTAGACAATAAACCTGAGCATTTCTTCTGTGTCTCAACGGACAAGGCGGCCAATCCAGTAAACGTTATGGGTGCCAGTAAAAAACTAATGGAAGAAGTAATTATGGCCTACAGTAAGGACCTGCAAATTACAACTGCACGTTTCGCAAACGTGGCGTTTTCTAATGGTTCGCTCTTAGCAGGTTATATAGAGCGTTTGTTCCAGAACCAACCTATCTCCTGCCCTTCCGACGTACAACGATTTTTTGTGTCGCCAGAAGAAAGTGGACAGATTTGTATGTTAGCCTGTATGTTGGGTAATTCTGGCGAAATATTTTTCCCAAAATTAGCCGCTGAAGAAATGGTTTATTTTAAAGATATAACTATCGATTTCTTCAAAGCGTCTAATCGTCCTATTATAGAGTGTCAATCGGATGACGAGGCCAAGACAAAAGCATTGACAACAAAAGAAGGCGATCCATATCCAGTATATTTCTTTAATACCGACACCTCTGGAGAGAAATTGTATGAAGAATTCTATACCGATAAAGATGTAGTGGATCAGGACACTTATTCGAGTTTAGGCGTCATTAAAAATGCTCGTAAATTGTCTCAGGAAGAAATCACTTCTACAATAGAACAATTAAAATCCCTTATGGATTCCGGGGATTACGACAAAACAGCTATTGTTGATCTACTTAAAAAGCACCTCCCAGATTTTGAGCATATTGAGACCGGAAAGAGTTTAGACCAAAAAATGTAATGGGGTGTTGGAGGTTGTCTGAATGTTGAAAGAACTGTTGTAACAGGTTAGTATGATTGTAAATTTTAGTTGGTAAAGATTCAAGAATTCAAAGATTCGCTAAAAATCAAAGATTTTTATTATTCAAAGATTGATTAGGGTAGTCGTGAGTCATTGGAGACTATAGTGTTGAATCTATTTAAAATCAAAGATTTTAAATAATACACATGATCGAACTGAACGATTAATAATTAACTACTAATAATAGAACCTAGAACTCAAATCAAGATATAAACTAATCATTAAATCGTTGAATTGTTGAATCCTTGAATTAAAAGTAATCATTGAATTTTTGAATAAGAAATCATTGAATTAGGAATCCTTGAATTAAAAAAGAATCCTTGAATTAAAAAGTCATGTCCAAAATAAGCAGTTTCGAGGACCTTAACGTATGGGAGTTAAGTCGCCAGTTAAATATTGAAATGTTTAAGATTCTTGCTTGTAAAGACAATCATAATTATGGCTTTTTAATTAACCATCTTTACAAAACCAGTGGAAGTATAATGGACAATATAGCTGAAGGGTTTGAGCGAGGAGGCAATAAAGACTTTATAAATTTTCTTTCGTATTCAAAAGGCAGTGCAGGGGAACTAAGGTCTCAACTCTACAGGGCACTAGATGTAGAAATTTTAAATCAATCAGATTTCGAAAAATTATATGCCTTAACAATTGACATTTCAAAGCAATTGAGTTTGTTTATGAATTACTTGAAGAACTCAGAGTTTAAAGGGGCTAAATTTAAGGAGCCACCTATGGACTATGGAAACTAGGGGTGTTATGGTTAGCTGAATGTTGAGAGAACTTATGTAACTGGTTGGGTTGAGTCGAATTTTAGTTGATAAGATTCAAGAATTCAAAGATTCAAATAAAAATCAGAGATTTTTATAATTCAAAGATTGAATAGTGTAGTCGTGAGTCATTAAGGGCTAATTGGAGCTAAAATAATTAAAATCAAAGATTTTAATTGATGATCATCAAGTTCAGTAGTAAATAAAAAAATGTTCAATTATTGAACTACTAATAATAGAAACTAGAACATGATTCGAAATATAAACTAATCTTTAAATTATTGAATTGTTGAATCTTTGAATAAAAAGAAATCTTTGAATTGTTGAATCCTTGAATAAAAAGAAATCCTTGAATCCCTGAATAAAAAGAAATCATCGAATTTTTGAATTACAAAATAATTGAATAAAAAAATGTATAGAATATTTAAAAGATTGTGTGATATTTTAGTATCTGGACTTGCACTCCTAATCCTAGCCCCCTTATTAATTCCAATCATGATTGGGTTAAAGTTTACTGGAGAGGGATATATTTGGTATAAACAAGAGCGTGTGGGGTATAAAAATAAATCCTTTTTAATCTGGAAATTTGCCACTATGCTTAAAGACAGCCCTAATATGGGTGGCGGAATTATCACTACAAAGAAAGACCCTAGAATAACCCCTATGGGAGGTTTTTTAAGGAAAAGTAAGATTAATGAGCTCCCCCAATTAATCAATATTTTTAAAGGCGACATGAGTGTAGTTGGGCCACGCCCCGTAATGCAGAGAAGCTTTGAGGCCTACCCCCCCGCAATTCAAAAGGTAATCTATAATGCAAAGCCAGGTCTTACCGGAATTGGTTCTATCATCTTTAGGGATGAAGAAACTTTGATTACTAACGTAAAGGAAAAGGGTGGAGATACTTGGGATTTCTATAAGAACACCATTTATCCTTTTAAGGGAAAGGTAGAACTATGGTATCAGGCCAACGAATCCTTTATCACCGATCTTAAAATAATTTTCACCACCGCCTGGGTAATACTAAATCCTGAAAGTCAGTTAGTATACAGTTGGTTCAAAGGCCTACCAAAGCGTCCGTTTTAATACCGACCACCCGACACTTAGTGATCAGACGTTAGGAAGGTTGTATCGGGTTCTCGATACAAAATGTCTACGACCGTCACGTCGAGTGGTTTTGCGAAGCGGAGCGGAGCAAAATTGTATCGGGTTCTCGATACTAAATGTCTCCGACATTTCACTCGAACTGACGAACTGACAATTGGCCCATCTCCGTCACTTCGAGTGGTTTTATGAAGCGAAGCGGAATAAAATTGTATCGAGAAGAAGGCTCGGTAGCACTAAAAAGGAGGACTGAACCAAGAAGCCCCGATAAACATAAAATCCCATTCACCTAAATCTATCAAAAAGAGTTGTAACATGCCGACAAAACACTTAATTTTGCCGATTAATTACTGTATTAAATTTAGTTTATTACATATACCAAAACACTAATGAGAAAACACATAGCCATACTGGGTATATTGGTCTTAGTCCTACAATCTTGCGCCACCAAAAAGAACATCCTCTATTTCCAGGATGCCAATGCTATGGCCGCACAAAAGATCACCTACGAGAGCCCAAAAATTCAACCCAATGATATCCTAAACATCAGCGTGAGTGCCTTGGTGCCAGAAACAGCCTTGCCCTATAACAAACAACAGCCCAACAATTCCACCGCCGCTAGTAATATAGAACTGATAAAATTACAGGGTTATCTGGTCTCCACTACAGGGAATATTGTATTCCCAATTTTAGGAACCCTGAAGGTAACAGACAAAACTACTGCCCAATTGGAAAAGGAACTTCAGCAAGTCTTGGAGAATGGTGGACACTTATTAGAACCTACCGTAAGTGTAAGGCTTCTAAATGCGAAGGTCACTGTCTTGGGAGAAGTCCAACGCCCAGGCACCTATAGCTTTACCGAGCAGCAGATTAGTTTGCCACAGGCCTTAGGCTATGCGGGAGATCTCACTATTAACGGGGAACGTAAGAATGTAATGCTGATCCGTGAGGAAGATGGGATGCGTACTGTAACCAACATAGATCTTACGGAAACGGACTGGTTTAATAGCCCCTACTATTATATTAAGCCCAACGATTTTATTGTGGTAAACCCCAATGGCCCTAAAGTGAAAAGTGCCGGCTTTATTGGCAATACAGGAACACTACTCTCCGTAGTATCCGTAATCTTAACTTCTATAGTCCTAATTACAAGATAATCCATGAAAGAATCCCCATACCTATCGGAAGAATTTGAAGAGGACGACTCCTTTCACCTAAAAGAGCAACTTTTAAAATACCTGGGTTACTGGCCCTGGTTCTTAGGTACCGTAATTATAGCCTTACTGGTAGCATTTTTCTACCTCAAATATGCTACAGTAACTTACCAATCCGTGGCTAAAATCAGGATCATAGACGAATCCAAGGAACTGAACATCGGTACAGATGCCATGTCCCTCCTCAGTGGAAAATCCCGAATTAATTTGGACAACGAAATTGAGGTCTTAAAATCCTATCGCCTTCTAAAACAGGTAGTCGAAGATTTACAGTTAGATGTAAACTACTATATTCAGGGGAATATCCGAACAACCCAGATTTGGAACTCTCCATTTAGCTTAACAAAACATAATGCATCTGATAGTATAGCTAAAGCAAAAACATATACCATAAAGCTTGAAGCTTCTTCCTTTTCCATTAGCGAGAAGGACGGAAAATCCTATTATTCAAGTTATGAGAGTGCCATGGAAACCGTTCCAGGGCTGCCCTTTGTTATTACAATTAATGAAGGTATCAGTATAAATGACTACGAAAACATTACCTATAAGGTAGTTGTAAAGCCCATAAAGCAAGCTACAATGGCTTTAACCAGTCAACTACAAGTCCAATCTACAAATAAAAACAGTGATATTTTATCTCTCTCGCTTATTGGGGAAAGTACGCCCCGTTCAGAAGCGATACTCAATACCATAATTGAGAAATTTAATCAAGATGGTATCCTAGACCGTCAATTGGTCTCCAAACGTACCTTAGATTTTATAGATGACCGCTTTATCTACCTTACCCAAGAGTTAGATTCTATTGAAGGCGATAAAAAATCTTTTAAACAGCAGAACAACCTTTCCTATATTGAGGCCGATGCAGGGATTACCCTGCAAAAGAAATCAGCCAACGAAGAGGAAACCTTTACATTGGAAACGCAGATTGCCCTTTCCAAACTCCTTCAGGAAACATTGGCAACCGAACAGGCCTTCAGCCTTCTACCAGCCGATATTGGTTTGAAAAATTCTGGTATCAATAGCCTAGTGGGTGATTATAATGGTCTTGTTCTAGAACGTGATAAGATGGTCGCTAGTGCCGGGGAAAATAACCCCACGCTACTAGTGATCAACAGTCAGTTGCAACGTGCCAAGCAAAATATTCTGCAAACGGTAAGCAGTTACCAGCAGCAGTTAAAAGTTTCTATGGCGCAATTGCGACAGGAGAAACAACTTGCCGGTGCTTCCTTCTCCAAAATTCCTGAAAAAGAACAGCTGTTACGGGCCATAGAACGCCAACAGAGTATTAAAGAAAACCTTTTCCTTTTACTATTGCAAAAAAGGGAGGAAGCCGCCATTAGTTTAGCGGTAACCGCTCCGTCTATCAAATTGATAGATTACGCCCTAACGTCCAACATTCCCGTAGCTCCTAAAAAGTCGGTAATAATGGCTGGGGCTCTCCTTTTAGGGCTTTTACTGCCCTTTGGTTTCCTCTACATCCGTTTTTCGCTAAACACCAAAATTAACGATCGCACAGATTTGGAACGTGCAAATCCCGAGATTCCCGTCTTGGGAGAAATCCCATTTTTGGAAGACCATAAAACATTTTTGGATACCAATGACCGCTCCATTTTAGCAGAATCCTTTAGGATCTTGAGTACCAATATTAATTATATGCTCCCAAATAAGGAAAAGGGAGACGGACAGATAATTTATGTGACCTCTACCATTAAAGACGAAGGGAAATCCTTGGTGGCCTTTAACCTTTCCCTGGCCTTTAGTAGTATTGGCAAAAAAGTATTGCTAGTAGGTGCAGATCTTAGAAATCCCAATATCCACCAGCATTTTGATAGGCCAAAAGAATCTCTTGGGCTCTCAGACTACCTTTACGACCCAGAAATGGATTGGAAAAATATTGTGTATAAGGGCTATAAGGACATAGAGAACCACAGTGTATGCTTTAGTGGTAGTATCCCTCCTAACGCTCCACAACTATTGTCTGGTGATGGCTTTGAGAAATTTATCAATATTGTAAAACATGAGTACGACTATATTATTGTAGACACCGCCCCTACCATGTTAATTACCGATACGCTTTTAATTTCACAATTCGCAGATCTTACCCTCTTTGTAGTTCGATCTGGACATACAGACAAGCGTTTATTAGATTTCTCTAAAGATTTAAACAAATCTAAGAAACTAAAAAATATGGGCTACCTGTTAAACGAGGTAGGCATTAAGCGTTCTAGAGGCTATGGCTACAGCTACAACTACGGGTATGGCTACGGCTATGACGAAGAAGGCAAAACGCCCTTGCCATGGTATAAGCGCTGGAAATAGTATTGAGAACAAAGTAGTGAGTATTAAGTAGTGGGTATTAAGTAGTGGGTCCCTCACTCGGGCGGGCCCGAGAATACGAACTTTAGCTAACATAAGTTTGGGCACTTTTATGGTGAAGCTAACTTGATATCCCTATACTCAACTAACAGAATTAATCCCGTCATTTCCCTGGTCCCAACACCGGACCGCTAAAGGAAAGTGACGGGGTTTTTTGTTTAGTAGTGAGATGGGTTTAGTGAACCGTAAACAGACGTCAATAGTCAGTAGTTCTCGATACTAAATGTCTGCGACCGTCACTTCGAGTAATCCGACGATAGGAGGATTGTACCGGGTTCTCGATACAAAATGTCTGCGACATTTTACTCGAACTGACGAACTGACGATAGATCCATCTCCGTCACTTCGAGTAATCCGACGATAGGAGGATTGTATCGAGAAGCACTCCAACTGACGATAGATCCACCCCGTCACTTCGAGTAATCCGACGATAGGAGGATTGTATCGAGAAGCAAGGTTGACGGAGCTACGAAGTAGATTCGTATCTTGATACCTTTAAGAAAGAACCAACCTATGAAACCATCCTACGTCTATATTCTTAAATGCTCCGATAATTCTTATTATACAGGGGTTACCTCAAATTTAAACAAACGTCTATTAGATCATAAGTCAGGAATCCATATCGACAGCTACACGTATTCTAGGAGATCGCTTGAATTAGTATATTTTGCAGAATTCACGGATATAAATTTGGCAATACAAACAGAAAAACAAATTAAAAAATGGTCAAGAGCCAAAAAAGAAGCGTTGATCAATAACGAGTATGAAAAGTTGCCCAACCTGGCCAAAAAGAAGTTTTAAAATAAAATACCAAGTACCTTTCTCGTTACTTACTTAGTGGTTTTGCGAAGCGTAGCGGAGCAAAATTGTATCGAGAAGCACTCCAACTGACGAACTGGCGATTGACCCATCCCCGTCACTTCGAGTGGTTTTGCGAAGCGTAGCGGAGCAAAATTGTATCGGGTTCTCGATACAAAATGTCTGCGACATTTTACTCGAACTGACGATAGATCCATCTCCGTCACTTAGTGGTTTTGCGAAGCGTAGCAGAGCAAAATTGTATAGGTTCTCGATACAAAATGTCTGCGACCGTCACTTCGAGTGGTTTTGCGAAGCGTAGCGGAGCAAAATTGTATCGAGAAGCACTCCAACTGACGATAGATCCATCTCCGTCACTTAGTGGTTTTGCGAAGCGTAGCAGAGCAAAATTGTATAGGTTCTCGATACTAAATGTCTGCGACCGTCACTTCGAGTAATCCGACGATAGGAGGATTGTAACGGGTTCTCGATACTAAATGTCTACGACATTTCACTCGAACTGACGATAGATCCATCTCCGTCACTTCGAGTGGTTTTGCGAAGCGGAGCGGAGCAAAATTGTATCGAGAAGCACTCCAACTGACGAACTGACGATAGATCCATCTCCGTCACTTCGAGTGGTTTTGCGAAGCGTAGCGGAGCAAAATTGTATCGGGTTCTCGATACAAAATGTCTGCGACATTTTACTCGAACTGACGATAGATCCATCTCCGTCACTTCGAGTGGTTTTATGAAGCGTAGCGCAATAAAATTGTATCGGGTTCTCGATACAAAATGTCTGCGACATTTTACTCGAACTGACGATTAATCCTTCCCCGTCACTTCGAGTGGTTTTATGAAGCGAAGCTAAATAAAATTGTATCGAGAAGCACTCGAACTAACGATTGACAGAGCACCGAAGTGGGGTATAAGGGTCATATCAATAAAAAAGAAAATTACCTCCGTTATAGTAACCTCCATAAACTACATCAAATCAGTGTGATAAATCCGAAACTTAACCATTGTCCGTATATAAATCCTTTATAGAGCAGTAATAATCCCTTACAGGATAGAGATTGGTTAGTTATACGATTTTCCCACATATAATTAAGGAAAAATTACTACATTATAAGTTCGTTTAATTAAAAATGCTATGAAATTAGCGTACCCGAAAATCGGTCGAAAATCCGGATGAAGATATGCGAACCTGACTACCGAAGTATGACCGTAAAAAAACAATAAATATCTACAGATGAAAAGTAGTATAGAAAATGAATGTGCACGGCTCTGGATAGAAAATGGGATTCTCTACTTTACTTACAAGGAGAACGTAGTGATTAGATTGGAAGAAGTAATAAGAATAGTAGCGGACCGATTAAAACTTCAACAGGGAAAACCCTTTCCAATATTGTGCAACACCATAGGAATAAAAACCATGGAAAAGGATGCCAGGCTATATTTTGCAACGGAAGGATCTAAACTCACTATAGCTGTTGCGTTGATTTCGGACAATCCATTGTCGCAAATACTGACCAACATGTATGTGGTTGGCGGCTTACCCTCTGCCCCAACAAAGATAGTTGCCAACGAGAAAGAGGGACTTGAGTTTTTATCTGGGTTTACATCCCCCAAATCAACATAAAATAGTATCCTCCATCATAAGGCAGCAATTAGGCTACCTCCTTTAACAATTGTTATTATGGATCAATTTGAAGATAAGGAAAGGCTGACGAGAATATTTCAAGTTTTAATTGGAATTGCCATGGGGAAGTTCTACCACCGGATTGAACGGACCAATAAGAAGGATGAGCTTGAAGCGTTGAGCGCTCTGGTAAATATCGTCGCAGAAGAATTACAGGATTCCTTCTTGCACCAAGGATATATTAACCTAAACGATTCCTATATGCAATTGGTCCATATGGTGTTTTTTCTGGACAAGCAATCCTACATTGTCTATATAAACGAGGATGTACAACTATTATTAAATTTTGAGCGAGAGGATCTTTTGAACACACCTTTCGTGAAAATCCTTCACAAAGATTCCATAAAAACCTGGAAAGATCATAAAAAAAACCGTTCTAGTAATGGTGCTTTAGAAAGGAATCTGAGATTAAATTTTATGACCAAAGACGGTCTGGAGCTGGCTGAGTTTTGCAAAGTAATACTAGTACCCAAAGGAGCTCATCCCAAAGCAAGATTAATGCTTATCACTTCAGATATAGTTAAAAATAAAACTAAACTTGAAGGTAAGTTTCAACAACAACTTTTAAGGGATATCCACCATCCTAAACCAGGGTCTGGAAACAGTAATTATAAAAGAAACTTTTTAAGTATTGCAGATATAGAAAATATCAGGGCGATAGGTACCTATCTAAGGCACCACTTTGAAAAAGAGGCTTTATCACTTAAGGATTTGGCCCTTAATTTTGGGACCAATGAATTTAAATTGAAACGTGGGTTCAAGGAACTTTTTGGAATGACGGTCTTTAAGTTCTTAAAAAATGAACGCCTTAAGAACGCCTACATTTCGGTAAGGAATACCCAAGAATCCTTTAAACTTATCGCGCAACAGAACGGATTTAGAAACGCCTCCCATTTTTCTAGGGAATTTAAGGCTAGGTATGGGTATACCCCAAGCGAACTCAGAAAAAATTCCTGATATAAACAAACCACCACCCAAACTAATCCCTTACAAAGCTGTTTTTATCCCTTACAGATAATTGTGTCTTTATACCTTTATGTTATTCAATATCAAACAACTACAACTGATATGAAATGGCAACAAAAACATACATGGATACTTTTAGAAATCATCAGTTTGGTGTTTATTTTACTATTCGCTTATGCCGGGTTGACCAAACTTTTGGAAGGACATTTGTTCTATGACAATATTAGAAATTCGCCGGTTTTTGGCGGAGAGAAGATTGCTTATATTTCCTCCTGGTTTGTTCCGATAGCTGAAATTATGACCGCATTATTAATCGTTTGGCGTAAAACCAGATTAATTGGGCTTTATGGAGCATTGAGCCTTATGATCCTATTTACCATTTATACTGTAGCCATTGTATTTTTCAGTCCCTATACTCCCTGTTCCTGTGGAGGCGTGATCTCTCTATTATCCTGGGAGCAGCATTTAGTCTTTAACGTGGTATTCCTAGGATTGGCGCTGTTGGGTAGTATACTCTCTCATAAAGAGCGAAAGAAATGGCCCCATCCTGAATCTTATAGTTAAAAATAATAACAGATCATATAAAGAAATTTTGTTGCGCGACAGAAGCAGGTGATCCGCCGAAAACCTGAACCAAGAGTAGGCATTAATTATTAATTTAAATTTACTATCATGAAAAAGCTAAAATTAATCTTACCGATAATGGCATTTATATTTGCCATTGCACTGTCTTTTGCTTTTAATAATGTAATCAACAATGCTGATTATTGGTATGAAGTAGCACCAGGGAATCGCGTGCCCATTGATGTAGACTGCCCTGGGACATTAAACGATTGCAAAGTTCAATTTATTAATGAAAACGGCGATCCGATAAGCCCAGAATATACAGTATTCCCAACAGAATCTGGAGGCACCCCTCTGAAAACCAATAGCTTAGACCCTATTTTAATAGTTCAATAAGAACCATCAAATAGGCATAAAGCACCGTGAAATACCATTCTCGGTGCTTTATTTATATTATAGCACGATTGAATATTTTACCAACTAGATACTTAGTATTTGTCAATAAAACTTCTAAGGATTCGTACTATCTCGCATAATAAACTCAATCATAAAATCGTCTTTTAAATACTGGATTGCAGTTCTTTGGATATCTTTCAACGTTAGTGATTTCATAAAATCATCTTGCTCCTTTTTATTGATTAGCTTGTCATTATACCTATAATGTCCATAGATTTCTTTTTGTGTGAATCCTTTGCCATTTATATACCAAAGAGATAAATCATTTTTGAATACTTCTTCAAATTCCTGATGGTTAAAACCATTTTCCTTTATCTCTGAAATCAAATTTTTACTTTCCTGTCGTAGCCACTCCAATTCTTGTTGTGTACAATCCAGGTATATACCGAGACTATAAGATTCCAGATACCTATTGTAAACGCCATGAGCTGAAAAGTTATACAACGCCCCTCCATTTTCATAACGAAACTTATTCAATCTAAAATTAATCAATCTCCCGAGTGCCACTACTCGAATACGTTCTTTCCAATCCATTGAATCCTCCGCTTTACTTATAAATCGAAGCATATATTTAACACTTTTCATTAAGTAGGATGTCTTCATTTTATCTGTGAGGAATTCATGATATTGTGGCCCTTTATTCAATTTTATTTGTCCTATGACAGAAGAATCACAAGTGGTAATCATATTATTGGATAGGTTGCCTAGGTATTTTTGTATTAAGGGTAATACCGATTTTCTGGAAAAATCTCCGCTAAGGATAAAAGTGAAATCCGATGCATTTTCAAATAGGTCAATATATATCTCAAAAGCACGGTCCTTATCAGTTTTGGAAATACCACTAAATCGTTTAGTCCCCCCTTTTAGTACCATTGATTTATCGTTTAAAACTTCGCCCATGAGTACACTAAAATCAATCCCAACAGGGTTTATTGAAGGATTTATGTACCACTTACGTTCAATTTGCTTCCAACGTTCAAAGTTTTTTTTGTCAATTTTTTTTGGCTTGGTATGATACAGATATACCAATTGCAGCATATTTTCTAGATTACTCAGGGTTCCATCTACCTTAATCCCTGTCTCCAGTGGATCGATATAGTGATTTAAGTAAATATTGTGTTTGGAAATAAAATCTTGGAGCTCTGTTCCACTCAACCCCCCTATTCCCTCAGTTTTAACAATTAAAGGTGCATTTATGGCAGAAAAATAGTCTACTTCGGGAAAACATAATGCTCCTTTTGGACTGAAACCATGTATAAGTATCCGGTCTTTTAACCGCCCAGACAATTTATTATTATGTATAACAACTTTAACCCCGTTATCCAACAAAAACTCATTAACACCAATAATATTGGCGTTTTTTTTAGCATATCCGACTTCTTTTAAAGATCCAACCTGTTCATCGGATATTAACGGCTTAATAGCCTTCTCTACCAAAGGAATATCTTTAATCAGTGAGATGTCTATAGCTTGCCGTATCCATTCCCGTATTTTAGACTCTGAAATAGATAAGATCCTGTGTCCTGTTGGGGCAATAATACCGATATCATTAGGGATTTCCGATAGGTATTTACCAGCGTATAAATTTATATCTTTCAAAGATAGACCTATTAACCACTGTTTTAAATACTTCTTTTTATTTTCTGGCAAAGCTTCGTGATATACAAAATGATTGGCCATTTGCTCCTTCCAGTATGTTGCACTATTGGTATTTCCCAGTCGCCGCAGTATAGTTTTCCTAGCATCCTCCCATTCTTCTGGAGTAAAACCTTTGGTTTTGACTTGTTGCAATAACTGTATGGTATTCTGAATTTTTTGCTGCTCGGTATTATCAATTACAGAATGTACAATTTGATAAAAAGGAGAATATGGTTCGGGGGGATAAAGAACTCCTCCAGAAATTCGTTTGTCTTCAGAAATTCTAGAATTGAACATACTGGCAATAGCGGACCATACCAATCTCCGTTGTAATCCTTCCCTTGTATTTTTTAAACTCAGAGTCTCTTTATCCCGCGTATATAAATATATTTCTACTGACTTTTTGTCCATATCGTTTCCATTTTGTTTCCTTCCCAACGCCACAAATCGGCTAGGGCCTTGTAGATAATTTAAACGACAATCAGTATTTATTTGAGGAGGTGGTTTAACAATAGGGATATTTGAAAAGCGTTCCTTAACATGATTCTCAACAGCATCCATATCTTTTATATTCCCCGTAATGATCAATCCCATTCGATCTGGTCGATACCACTTTTTATAAAATTCAATCAGCGATTGGGGCGAAAAACTAATATTATGCTCTAAGAGATTGGAATAATCCTGATTACATGGGAATAATTTTGATTGAAGTTTTTTCTCTAGAAAAAACTCATCCAATCTATGTCCAACACCATACATTATTTCCTGTCTTAAAACCCCTTTTTCTCCATTTATGGCAGTAGTTGTAAGCTTTAAATCTGAAATATCTCGAAACCACTGTAATCCCATGTCCAGGGCGTCATTATTATTAATAGGAATATTAAAGTTATATACGGTATATATATGTCCAGTATTACCTCCATTGTCTTTTAAATTTATTCCTAATTGAGATAATCGCTTCACGTTATTTCTCAAATGTCCGGGGAAATGGTCTGCAGTACTAAAAGCTAAGTGCTCTATGGCATGTGCATAATCCATTTGATCAGGGTTTTGATGATAGGCCCCAACTTTTACATATAGATCCATTAATACCTTTTGGGTATGGGGAACATTCTTTATATAATACGTAAAACCGTTGGGCAAACGCCCATATCGAATACTCGGGTCTATAGGTATGGTATCTTGAATTGCTATTCCCATATCTGCCCACACAAATTGTATAAATAATAGGTGTATAAAAATTATCTTGATAGTTCGTTTTGCTATATATTTCATTTGATTTTTTTTTGTAATTGTGTAATGACAAAAATGGTGAGAATCAATATCCCCCATTTTGTGTCAGATTTGGGTTTTTGACTCGCTCTTCTTCAGGTATAGGATACCAGATATCCGTATTTTGCCATAATGGTTTTATTGGCGATAATATTTCGGAAGCCTTTCGCGTGCGTTTCAGATCCATCCAACGATGACCCCATTCGGCAAACAGTTCTTTCTTTCGTTCCTTCATTATCTCATATAACAAGGCTTCTTTTCCTATTCCCGGATTTGTATCGGCGAGCAATACTACACCTGCTCTTTGGCGTAACTTATCAACATCGGTTATTGCTTCGGAAAGTTTGTTTTGCATTGCTCGGGCCTCTGCCCTTATCAAGTATTGTTCAGCAAAACGGAGCACCATAGAATATTCAGGAATATCCTGTTCTGGAGCATAATAAGTTTTATATTTATAGGAATAGTAGTTTGCAATTTCTCCGCTTTTATTTACTTCCTCACCTACCCAATGTATCTGTCGCTTGTCTGCAACCTCCATTTCTTCAATAAAATCCTTGCTTAATCGTACATCCCCAACTACTAGAACGCCAGGTATAATAGAATATCTGATAAAAATAGATGCCTCGAAAGTAGTTCTTCCTCCTACTCTTCCTACGGGCGATATCTGCCATATGGCCTCATGGCTATTGGCTAGAAATACCTGATCTAAATCATTCAAGATTTCATAGGTACCAGTTTGGGATATTACCTGGCTACTCAACTCTTCCGCTTTGATCCAATTCTCTTGATAGAGATATACCCGTGCCCGTAGCGCCATTACGGTGAATTGGTTTACGCGGGTACGTTTTTCTGAAGGATAGTCCACTACTTCTTCCAAAAATAAGATCGCCTTATCAAGATCGGTAGCTATTTGTTCCCATACCTGCGCTGTGGGATTCCTTGAAGAATGGGCATTACTTTTATAATCCGTGGTCAATAGCAAAGGTACATCCCCGTAGAGATTTGTCAAATAAAAATAAGTGAATGCTCGTAGGAACAATACCTGTCCCTGCAAATGATACCTAGTAGGTTCTGTTATACTAGAAGAATTGGCCAACCCTTCCAACACACTGTTCGCCAAATAGATTATATTATAGGCACTGCTCCAAAGTTTGAGGTTTGCTAGGGCATCGGGAGTATCCATTATAGATATTTCATTTTGCCAAAATGGCCCATACTTTGTATGGACTGTTTTTATTGGCTCTATAATATCCGCCGACATCCCCCCCAATACCGTAACGGAATTTTGAAATCCTTTCGAAAAATCAGCGTTCACTAACTGGTTATATATTCCTGTTACTGCAGCAATGGCTGTTTCATCGTCCGCAAAAACATTTTCACTGACAATCTGAAAATTTGGGGTACTTATATCCACAAAATCCTCACAGGCAGATAGCATGAAAAGGTATAGGAAGGTTATCACCCCAATAATTATTTTAGTACATTTTCTCATGGTTTTCTATTAAAAGTTGAGTTGTAATCCCGTTGTAATCATCCTCAACGGCGGCAAGGACGTATTTGATGGACTATCTAGATTAAATCCCGGATATGGACTAATGGTGAAAAGGTTCTGTGCCGAACAAAAAATCCTGAAATTCTTGATCCCAGTATTTTTCAACACTACTTTTGGTAGGTCATAACTAAGGGAAAGAGTCCTTAAACGTAAAAAAGAGGCGTCGATAATACTTCGGTCGCTTTGCTGGTCGAGATTATATGCTCTCTTGGCAACAAGGGAACTTTCAATATACAGATCCCCGTCCTCCCATTCGTTATAATCATCTACATGGCGGTTATATGGATCTCCTGGCGCATGTCCAAAAACAAAAGGCTTTGGAGCATCTTGTTTTACGAATTCCCATAAGAAACTTAACCCAATGCCCATGTAGGACACATTATTAGAAATTCCACCAAAATATTTTCTTCCCATTTCCTTGATAACAGTACGATCTTGATAATCAAAAGTTCCGTCCCCATTTACGTCCATAACTTGAAATAACCCCGTATCGGGATCGGTTCCCGTATACTGGTATAGTAATCGGATATTAATGGGATACCCTTCCCTGAAAACATTTGCATAAGCGGTTTGATCTAAACCGGGAAATCGTAATAAAGTATTGCGGGGAATACTAATATTAAAAAAGGTCTGCCAGTGAAAATCTGTGGATCGGATATTGGAGGTAGCTAACTCCAGTTCCCACCCCCTATTCTCCACGGTTGCCGGTAAATTGGCCTGAACAGAAGTAAATCCTGTTATGGCCGGAAGGGGATAACCTACCAACTGATTGGAAGAACGGTTGCGGTACCAACTCACTTCAAATGTAATCCTGTCGTTTAATAGGCCCATCTCTAGGGCTGTCTCTATTTTTTTATTTTCCTCCCAAGCAAAATCCCCATTGAACAATTGGGTAGGATAAAGACCATTGGGACCGGGTGTGGCCTCATATGCATCCAAAAATTGGTAATCCCCAATCTGGTCACTTCCCGTAGTCCCATAACTTCCACGGAGTTTTCCAAAACTCAAGAAGGGGAAATTCTGTTTTAATATAGGTTCTTCGGTAAATATCCAGGCAAATCCTGCCGCCCAAAAATTCGCAAACCGCTTGTCCGGACCAAACCGGGATGAACCATCCCTCCTCCCTGTAAGGTTAAAGAAATATTTTTTTTGCCAATTATACCCAAAACGACCATATACCGCATTATAGTTATATTGTACATAACGCCCCTCTCCATAGGTATTATAAACCTCGGCCGCAGGCATATAGCCTATAAGGGTTTCGGACACATATCCTTCGCCCCTTATTCCGAATCCATCGCTTTCATTTTGTTGAAAGGTAACTCCCAACAAGGCATCCACATTTCCCTTTCCGATAGTGGATCGATAATTTAGCTGTGGTTCAACTATCCAAGTGAGCCGTTTTTGATAATTTTGTGCACCTACATGTTTAATGTCTTCCCTCAGTTGGGGAGCAACTATTGTATTTGGGTTCTTTGTTTTAGTTGCCCTGATGTTAAACGTATAACCCAGGTTGGTCTTAACACTTAGTCCTGGAAATAAATTATAAGATAGCCCAAGGTTTGCCAGTAAATTATTTCCTTGTCCGTTGGCAATACTTCTTTGAGCTGCCAAGGGATTATCGTACACACTGGAATACTTCCATTCTTCCCAATGCAAACTATGGTCTTCATTATATAAGGGAGGGGCATTAGGAGGTAATTGATAAGCTTTTTGTACAAGCGAATGCACACCGGAAGCTTCGCTCTTATCTACCCCATAATTTACAGATAAATTAATCGCTAGTTTTTGGTTTTCCGAAGTATGACCAAGATTAATAGCTGCTGTAACCTTGTTGTAGCTATTAGAGATCGGGAACACTGTCCCCTCTTTATGATAAGATCCTCCCAAGCGAAAATAAGTGGTGGCATTGCCACCGGAGGTGGATACATTTATATCTGTAATGTTTGCGATTCCCCCCAACAGTTCCTCCGGCCAATCCGTATAGCGGTCCGTATCCCAAAGCAAAAGGTCCCAATCGTTATCGGGGTTGGGTTCCCTCCCCGCATTTGCCAAAGCGGCCCGGCGCATATTAATATATTGCTCAGTGTTTAGTATTTCCATCTTTCTTCCTACTTGTGCAAATCCAGAATACCATCTTGTCTCCACCTGTGTCTTTTGATTATAGCCCGTTCCCTTTTTCGTAGTGATCAATACCACTCCATTGGCGCCACGAGAGCCATAAATAGAAGTAGCATCCGCATCCTTTAATACTTCTATACTTTCTATATTGGATACATTGAGGGTACTTAATGGATCCCAACCATTTTGAAAAATATTTTGATATTCTTCAATTGGTGCAGAGTTGATAGGAACACCATCTATAATATATAAGGGGTAATTCCCCTCATCCCGTAAGCTGTTCCGTCCTCTTATTCTAATAGTTGGTGCATTACCTGACACGCCACTGGATTGTACCACCTCTACTCCCGCCATTCTACCTTGCAACGCCTCTAACGGACTAACTATAGGCTGCAGTTCTATCTCTTCAGCGGTGACCCTACTGATGCTTCCCGTGCGTTCCCGTTCCTTTACGGTGTAGTACCCCGCATTCACCTCTACTTCCTGTAGTTCGGTTACCTCGGACAACAGTTCTACCTCCATGGTAGTCCTGCCAAGGATAGGGAGTTCCATGGTCTGATAACCCAAATAGGAATATACCAAGGTTTCGGAACCTTTTACGGTAATGGAATAGTTCCCCTTGGTATTGGTAAAGGTGCCAGCATCCGTGCCTTTAATAAGGACATGTACCCCAGGCAGCGGACCATAACTGTCCGTTACAGTTCCTGTAAGCAGGTAATGTTGTTGGCTACCCAAGATCTGAGAATCATGAAAACAATGCCCATGGGGCAAATGGGCGTAGTTAGGTGGGGAAATAAAAATGCAAAGTAATAATAAACATAGGCGCATTACACTCGTGTTCTCAAGAGAATTTTTCATAATTTTGAAACGTTAAATGAAACTTAGTTTTGTTTAGTCTAGGTCTGCCAAACGTTTGCGTGAACAGGGTTTGGTGGGCCATTTTTTTGTTTGTTATGACATAG